>SUVZ01000253.1 GCA_015061765.1 Lentisphaerota bacterium | reverse complement strand
TCGTGTTTCTCCGCATCCTGCGCCAAACGCCACGTGATCGCGTGTTCGCGCCCGCCACTTCCTACAACTAAAATTTTCATGTCGACATTATACCACAATCCAGCACGCCGTTGGAAAATCCCCACGTTTTCAACTGGGGCATATGCCATCGGGCGTGAAAATCATGAAAGCGATTTACCAGGTTTTTTCGGGAGTAAGGAAAAGCTGATACGGCACACCAAAGATGGCAAATGAATAATCATCCATGCACCCTTTGGTAGCCGTCAGGGAGGAAAGACGCCAAATGCCGGGTTGAGGATGTTCCGGAGACATCCAATACTGCATAGTGCCCACATTGTCGACATCCCATACGCAACGTCCATCTGGCGAAACAAGACGTGCATGGAGAAGTTCATTGCCGCCTCCGCCCGCAGCCGATACCGCAAACCGGGGCGTGCCCGACGGAACACGGAGACAAGCCTCTCCAGGCAGAGAACTCCAGTTTGGCAGACCCGATTCGGCCGAATATATCGCCGCGACAGGCGCATCAGACTCGGTGAGAACAATCATATGGCTGAATCTAACCTGTCCTGAAACGCGGTAGAAGCCTGGCGCAGGTACTTCGAATGCAATCTCCTGCTCCTTCAGGAACACTGGATCAAGATTGATGGTCGCAATTTTCTTGCCCTCGCGGGAATGAACCTTGAATTCACAATACTGGAGCTTGGAACGCCCTACCGGACGCATTTTCACCTTGAGCCTTACCTTTCGGACAGAATCTGCATATACCATGTATGCTGCCGCACCTCGCAGATGCACCGGCATTAGCTTGACCATGCTTCCTGGAGCCGAATCCCGCACCGTAACCTTTAAAGGATCCGGGAAAGGCGTCTCCTCAAGTCGTATAGGGGAACCATCGGGCCATTTCGGAGTTTCCAGACGTCCCCAACCAAATTCCGGTCCCAATGGCGTAAGTTTGCCGCCCTTTTCCGGATCGGCCGCAAGGCAATCCTCAAATCTGACGGACATGGTCTCCTTGCCAGTCTTGCTTCGGAACGCATCCCGCCTGATATCCTTGTCATTGAACGTGCATCCCCGGAAGACCACATCGCCGCGAAATCGCGTCAGTGCATCCGAAGCGCGATGGAATTTCAGCGAGTCGCGGTTGCCCTCGCTTCGGCAGTTCTCAAGCGTTATCGATATCTCCGGAGACATCGCATTGAGATTGCACACCGAGAAATCGAAGCCCGACCCCTTATTGTTCCTGGCAATGCAGTTTCGCATCGTAATGTCCCGAAGCACCTCGTGCGCACCGTTCGGCTCGAAGTCTATACCTGCCATCGGAGGCGTTCCGCATGTATCCTCCATCACGCAGTTCTCAATCAGCATGCGATCGGCGGAAATCACGCTGATTCCCTGGCGGTTGTTGCGCCTTAATGTAACATTGCGAATCGTCACATCCGTATTCGCCGCAATGCGCCCCAACTGCCCGAAATATATGCCGTCTCCGCCTGAGTCCGCTATGCACAGATTTTCAATGAGAATGTTGTGGCAGCTCTGAAACGTCACTGCATGCCGCCACTCGCTCCATGCGTACAACGCTTTGTTGGTGTAGTCCTCAAACCACATGCGCAAAGTACCGCCGCCCGTAAGGGTAACGTTGGTCGCATAGGAAAATGTGATCAGGCGATCTCCAATTTTGTGGTATTGCCCGCGGACTGCACACAATTCCACGCCCTCCGGAACATTCAAGGTAAGGTCTGAGCGACCCCACAAGGGCAATGTGTACCAGGGACCGGCCTGCCGATCCAGCGTCAGCTTGCGAACTTTGGATCTCAATGCCGCTTTCAGGTAGGTCGTGGAGTTTGTGGGGTTGTATCCCCACCATGAAACGTTCGCCTCCTGAATCTCACCCCGGTTAGCCTTGTCGACAAGATCAGGCCTTGACCAGACCGGTTTTGCCGCGAAAACCGCAACAGAAACAGAAAACACACAAAATGAAACCAGACCATTCGCGTTCATATCCGTTCCTCCCACCTTACCTGATACACACACTCAAACCGCGCGGACGCAGATGCAGCCAAAATGTGACATTGCCGGTATCTGAATCAACGCTTTCCTCTACACTTTGACGTGAGCTTCCCGGGTACACGCTTCTGGGCACTTTAACATCCAAATGGCCACGCAGATACCCTGCGGCCGCAGATGTGACAGTCATGATGCCAAGTCGATGAGCCTCGCCAGCTGAAAGCGGAACGTCACCCGAAAGATCGAATTCAACCTTTAGCGCATCCCCAGCAAAGACGAACGGCGTATCCGTCTTCACGTTCCTTACGCCTCCTGCAAGAAGATCGGCATCATCCGAATCCGCATTGAGCAACAATCGGGAGGTGGAATTCGAGAACGCGACAATCACACCATCGACACATCCGGCCGAAAGCGCCTTCAGGGCACCACCTTCCACAAACGAGAGAAGATTTGATTGTGCCTGAGGCTCGTCAACGATTCCGGCTTTAGAGGCAAACCGCACCGTTCCGCCCAATGCAAGCGTACCGTTTCGGCGCACGAACGTCTCGCCTGCCATTGTCCGCTGTGCCAGAAATGTCGCAGTCACCCCTTCCGGCACATTTATCTGCGCATTGGCTCCCAACCACAGACCGCGTGTAGCGTCTTCAAATGACATCGTACTCGGCACGATGAACTCACCATAGGTGTCGATCATCAGCGCCTGGGGATTGAACTCCGCCAACGGAGCGCCAAGCGAAGCGGGAGTGGATACGGTGAGTGTCTGGTTCTGGGACTTTTCGGATAAAACCCCATTCCATTTCCCGTTCCACCACGATGTGAGATGGATTGTTCCGTAGAAATCCGGATTGGCGACTTCCAACCGTGTATTGCCGGGCGGCGAACTTGAGGTTTGGTGTCCCCTGATGACAATCTGCGCCTTTCCTGAAATCGGCGAGTAAAAACACATCGTATGGGTATCATGCGCTTCAAGATACACCTTTCCGGAAGGCATTTCAATTCCGGAACCGAGAAGATTAAGATATGCGGACCACTGGCCTTGTGCGATGCAAGACCCATTGAGAAGAATGAGTTTTGCAATCGTAAGATTCTTGATGAACGTGTTCAACCTACAGTCTTCCCCCAATGTCAAAGACAATCCAGGGAACGTGTAGGAGCCACCGGTGTTGTATAAAGTCCGCAATGTGATAGCGTTACCGTTCACTTTGCTCACCAGGTAATGGGCTCCAGCGTGCGGAGCCTGGCGATCGCTCCATCGAACCGCATTGGTAAGACCTGAATCATGTATAGTAGCATCGCCTCCACCATTATCGGTGAGCACCTTCACGACGGTTGGACCATCTGCCTCAAAAACCACATACATCGTATCGACACCATTTTCCGACTCCACATCAAGCGAGTACGGATAGGCAAACACTCCTACTGCGGAAACAAGCGTAAACTTTGTCTTGTCGATCGAACCAACCGGAGCTGAAAGCACTGGAATACGGCCAGATAGAGCGTCCGGATCCTTCAGCAGATAGGGCAGATGAAGGTGTATGATTCCGTTTTCAGGCAAAGTGAGGACATCTTTCACCACGAACCTGCTGTTTTCCGACACTGACACGACACCATCTGCAATGGTTGTCCTGTTGCTCACCATCAAATGCGAATCGGCGTGCAATGTCAGACTTCCCACCGTCACAACACCATCGCATGAAGATGATGCAAGCGCAGAATGGGTCTTCAGCTCCACCGCTCCGACCTCCGCCGCCCCCAACGACAATGTTACAGGCGGCCTGCCATTGTATAGAGCCGCCCGTTCGGAATATACGGTCAACTTTCCCGCATAATCGGAATCCGGATTGGAAACATTCACACCAAAGGGTTCTTTATCCTTCGCGCAAAATATATTCAAATTCACCCCAGCCTCGCCATGCAACACTGAATCAAGTTGAAGTGTTACGTTGCGGTAGGATGGCCGGATTACGATGTTCCCTTCCGCTGGATGAAGCACTGTCATTTCACCGCTTATCCGGTGGATTGGACCCCAATCCACCCAGAAGGTACCCCGATTCAAAAACAGGCCGGGACTATTGAAAGCAAGATTCGCACTTCCGTACAGATACAGACGGAAATTTCCGTTCTCAGTTTCGGTTCCAAGAGTTAGCGAACGTCCACCAAAAACAATATTCCCCTTATCCACGTTTACAGAGCTGCACGTGTAATCGGCTTTTACAATATAGTCGGCGTCAGGATCAAGAGGTTGGTTCAGATCAACTGACTCGGCACCTCTCACGGAAGTCTCCCAATCAGCCCAATAAAATGCATTTTTTAAAGCCGATTGATTACTTGATCCATCCTTTTGCAATACATATGTTGCAGCATCTGCAAAAAGAATTCCAAACACTGAAAGAAACAATGAAAGAACAGGCGCTTTTCTCTCAAAAGTGCTGCTGAATACACTAACCTCATGCTCCATCTGAAATTCTCCTTTACCAAAGGCGCGGCGATATCATGCATATACCCCACGGAACATCGCACCTATCACCCATTAACACTGCGAAAATAACATAATTCATTTCCGCTGTCAATGATTTTTATGCAAGTAATGCATGGCTCTTTATGCGATGCTATCCGGCATACGGACGGCATCAACGTCCGAATTCAGTAGTCGGCGTATTCTGCAGCTTGTCGCAAGCCGCGTGCCACGCACGCTTCAAGGCAAAGAAATCGTCGCCTGCCTTGTTTTCCGTCTGGATGAAGAACAGGCGAGACTGACCGGTCTTCAGGTTTGCGCGCTGATCCGTGCGCATCGCCCCTTCGTGTCCGAACCAGTCGCCGTAGATCCAGGCACCGGCAGAATATGGATTCTTACGCCCAAGCTCGCCAGGGACCTGCACAACGGCGAAAACCTCATCGAACGTCTTGCGGGAGATAATCCTCACACCCTTGCGTTCTCCATGATGCGCAAGCATCTGAGAAAACCTGATCACATCCGCCGGTGTCGAGAAAAGCCCGCCGCCAGGAGCCGGACGCAGGGGACGCTCCTTGGGGAACACAAGCTGGCGGGCGCAACGGTCAGAAGCCGGTCTGAGCGGCTTCCCGTTTGAAGTGTAGGCCGAGACCAATCTCTTCAACTGGCTGGCGTTCGGCGAGAATGTCGTATCCCTCATTTCCAGCGGATCAAGAATCTTGCGCTTGAGATAATCCTCAAAACGTTCGCCTACCGCCACTTCCAGACAGGCCGCGGCGACGGAAAAGCGCATCGTGCCGTATGCGAACGTCTCACCCGGCTGGTACTTCAGGCCTTTCGCCATGTAGAGCCGGGCCGCTTCACGGACGGAAATATCGTTGTTGACAAGCGGATATTCCCAACGCATACCATCCGTATGGCTCAACAGATCCCTCAAAGTGAGTTCGCGCTTCGGTCTGCTCCCGTCCCGCATGCGGACATCCGCATATTCAGGAAGGTATTTCGAAACCAGATCGTCCAAGGACATCCGTCCTTCGTCGATTGCGCACATCACAGCGGCGCCGGTGAATGTCTTTGTCATCGAGAAGATGGCGAACAGCGTATTCGTGGAGATCGGCACGCGCTTTTCGACATTCGCCCAACCCGAACAGTCAACCGTAAGATTGCAGTCCGTGTCGCTCAGAATGCTGACGACGCCCGAAATGCGGTCAGAAAGGACGTACTCGTCCAACGTGCGCCTAACAATGTTGCGAGAATCCTTCTCCTGCACAAGCGTGCATCCGGCCATGAACAGCACGGTTGCCGATATCGCCAAGAAATGCAACTTCATCTTATGCATCTTATTCATCTGCCAATATCCTCATTTTTCACTCTGAAAACAGTTCTAAATTATACACCATTTCCGTCAGTCCAGATCTTCAATCTTCAGCGGGGGAGCCTTTGTCGTCGGCAGCCACGGAGCTCCTTTTTCGACACCCCCGCGGGCACGTATCATATTGAGATACCGCTG
>SUVZ01000252.1 GCA_015061765.1 Lentisphaerota bacterium | reverse complement strand
GGGCATGGAGAAACGCATCCCTGAGCTGTCCGGCCGTGGGGCATGGATTGAGAGTGGTGCGCCTGCGGATGCGCCTGCGCTCCTCCGTAAGGCCAAGCCTTCTCGCACGCTCAGCCTCGTAGTACGACGGACGGCGCAGACGGTGCAGATGAAGGTCTATCCTGCGCCTCATGACCCATATCGCGAAGTCAATGAGAATATGGTTCGGACTAGTTCGCGGCAAATATGGACTGTTTTTTCTGTTCGCTTGTTTGCTGTTATGGCAAATTGCGGGAAACATTCGATGTAAAGAAAGTATTTATCCACCTGCAAAAGTCGACCAAAGATCAAATGTGGATGGAAGTAAAGTTCAACCAAAGACAAAATGTGGCAGCTGGAATATAGCGGATGCAGGTTGTACAAACTTCATATCGCAACCTTTACGCTTCTATTAAAGGTTGCGATATGGTAGAATGCTCGCTAAATTTTTCCACAGGAGTATTGTGTACATGAACGAACAGAATCTTGGCGCAGGAACAAGGCGTAAATTCTTCTCGAAAATCGACTGGGCGGCATTCTGGTCCGCAACGATCGCCGCATTTCTCGTCTATTTCTTTACACTTGGACCTTCCGTCGGACTGGAGGACTCCGGAGAGCTCGCGACTGCCGCCGACCATCTCGGCGTTCCGCATCCTCCGGGGTATCCGTTCTGGACTCTGTGCGGCTGGATTTTCTGCCGTCTGTTCTCATGGGTCACATACATGGGCCACCCGACTCCGGCATGGGCGATGTCGCTATTCTCCGCCGTGACCGGCGCGTTCGCGGCCGGATGCACCGCCATGCTTGTATGCCGCTCGAGCATGGACATGATGCAGCAGTCCGACGATGCGAACGACAGCCACGGCAAGCTGACGCCGAACTCCCTCTTCGCGTTCTCCGGCGGCGTCGGCGCGGCTCTCGTGTTCGCGTTCTCGCCCGTGATGTGGTCGCAGTCCACAATCGTGGAGGTTTATTCGCTCAACGCCCTATTCCTCATGTGGGTGTTTCTTCTCTCCTACCGCTGGATGAAACAGCCGTCCGACAAGATCCTGTGGCTCACGGCATTCGTGTTCGGTCTCGGTCTCACCAACTATCAGGTGCTCCTTCTTGCCGCCGTGCCGATCGCGGTCATCATCGCGCTCAAGGACCTGAAACTGTTCCGCGACACGGTTCTCATCCTCATACCAATAGGTCTCACCTACATGCTGCTCAAGATCGGCTGCATGCTCCGCGCCAATGCGTACATGAGTGCGGACGTGATCAACAAGTTCGAGCCTGTTTTGAAGACGGAGTCCTGTCCGAACGAAATCTTCCTCTGGGCAGGATGCGCATGCGTGGCCGTCGCACCGTTCGTGCGCAGGGCATGGCGGCAGATTGGTTTCACCGGTGTAGGGCTCGTACTCCTTGCCGCGACGGTGTTCGCCGGACAGGCCGAATGGAACGGCGCGCACGAGCAGCTCGTCGCCCCGCTTCTGAATCCCGCCAAATACGCATGGATCGGCGCATTTCTGCTCGCAGCCGTAGTCTGCTCGCTCGGATTCGCGTTCAACACCGAGAAGAAGGACTGGCGTTGGATAGGCGCCGCCGGAGCATGCGGACTCATCGCGCTTATTGTTGCCGCAAGCGGTCCGTCCGCTGACGCCGCAGGCTACCGTGGCGTACCCTATTCCTTCCTCAAGGCAAACATCCTGCTCATCGCCGGTCTAACCGCGCTTTTCGCGCTCGTATGGAAAACCCCGCGCGGACTCGCCTATGCCGTTCCCGTGGCGGCGGTTCAGCTCACGACGTTCGTGCTTCTCGAAAAGGGATCGATGAATGGACTTACCAATCCGCACAGCTGGTGGTTCATCTGGCCGATAATCTGGAACTTCCTCGTCCTCGGGCTCGCATTCGTGGCGCTTCCGAACGGACGCTCCATGGCCGTCGCGACATTCCTTGCCGAACTCGGCGTATCCTTCTACGCATACATGCCGATCGTGTCCGACCTGCGCAACCCTCCGATGAACTGGGGTTATCCACGCACATGGGAAGGCTTCAAGCACGCCATCACGCGCGGACAGTACGAAGCCATCAAGATGGGCGACGTGTTTTCGCTCCACTTCCTGCATGAACTCGGGTTCTACGTGAAGGACCTGCGTACGCAGTTCACCGCCGTCCTCATGGCCGTCGCGCTCGCCTCCTTCCCGCTCGGACACATCTTCACGCGCAAGGAGCACCGCCGCACATGGTACAGCTGGCTCGCCGGCATCGGAAGCTGCTTCCTCGTGATGTCCGTCCTTCTCATCGCACTCGCGAACACCAAGGGCGACGTGCAGGACGGCTTCATCCAGAAGGTGAAGTTCATCTCCTCGCACGGCATGTTCGCGCTCTGGATCGGCTATGGCCTGGTCTTCGGCGCCAAGTTCGCCGTTCTGCTGTGGAACAGGCTGTTCAACAAGGCGACGCGGTCCGCCGCCGAATCCGATGATTCGGAAGGCTCCGGCGCACGCATCGTGCCGAAGTGGCTCATTCACCTTCTCTGCCTCCTGATGCTCTCGACGTCGCTCATCCCGATATACGAGAACTACACGAACGACCGTCTCGTATTCGAACTCGGTTCCGCAGAGCAGAACGGACATACCTTCGGCTGGCAGTTCGGCGCATGGCAGCTGGACGGCGCGGAGGAAATCCGCGACGAGCTTCTTGCGGACGAAGAACCGCTTCCCAATCCGCTCTGGCCGCCATCCATGGAGCCGCACTCCATCTTCTTCGGAGGCACGGATCCGGGGCGTTTCGTCCCCACCTACATGATCTATTCGGCTAACTTCCGTCCGGACGTGTATCTCATCACGCAGAACGCGCTCGCCGACGACACTTACATGAGCGTCGAACGCGACCTGTACGGCGACGAAATCTGGATTCCGTCGAAGGAAGACTCCGCCGAATCCTTCCAGGTGTATGTCGAGGAGGTCCAGAGCGGCAAGCGCAACGCGAACGCAGACCTCAAGATCGAAAACGGACGCGTCCAGGTCACAGGCGCGCTCGGCGTCATGGAGATCAACGGCATCCTCACCAAGATGATGTTCGACCATGAGCGTCTGCGCCATGCGTTCTACGTGGAGGAGTCGTACGTCATCCAGTGGATGTACCCCTACCTTTCGCCTCACGGCCTGATCATGAAGATCAACAAGGACAAGAACCCCCTCACGCCGCAGATTCTCCAGAACGACGAGGACTTCTGGGACTGGTATGTGCGCCGTCTTCTCAAGGACAAGGCGTTCCGCCGCGACTTCCCCGCCCAGAAGAGCTTCTCCAAGCTCCGCGCCGCAATCGCCGGACTCTATTCGCATACGGGACGCTACCGCGAGGCGGAGCAGGCGTTCCGCGAGGCGGTGCTCCTCTATCCCGCCTCGCCGGAAGCGAGCTTCCGGTACATTCAGGAGGTGCTGATGCCCATGCGCAAGTGGAACGTAGTCGAGGACATTCTCGACTACACCGACCGTGTCGACCCCAACAACTCCCGCGTAAAGCCCATGCGCGGATACATGGAGCGCATGCGCCAGATTACAGAACAGATATCGATGCTCCAGGCAAAAGTGGCAAAGGGTCAGATATCCGCGACTGAGTCGATAATCCTCGCCGGATGTTACCTGCAGCTCGGACAGACCGCCGCCGCACGCGGCTTCACGAAGAAGGCATTGGAATCAAAGGACATCAACTTCGAATGCCTCTACCGCGGTGCGCAGATTTATGCGCAGTGCGGCCAGCGCGGAGACGCGGCCCAGGCGGCAAAGCGCGCGCTGGACCGGTTGCCGCCGAACGCGCCGCCGCATCTCCGCAAGGATCTAGCCATGACGCTTGTAGAAGGCGGAATGACGGCAGAGGCGAACGCACAGCTCAACGAATATCTCCGTGTGCAGCCCAAGGACGCTGAGGCATGGCTCGCCGCCGCAGTCGCCAAGGACGCGCTCTCACAGGTCACGGAGGCGCAGCGCGCGATCATTCAGGCGTACCAGTGCGACGCAAGCCTCACTATGGACCGCATCCGCCAGAACGAGACGCTTCAGCGCATCGCCGCCCCGCTGTTCAGAAGAAAATAGCTGAAGCGAATCCGATGCCGCCGAGCCAAGAACATCTGTGAACCACAAAAATCAAGGCATCCTATTTCCGTCAAGCATATTTCTCAGTTTACCCAAGTCTATGAAGACATTCAAATGTATATGCAGTTCGAACGTATGTGCAGTTGAACACTTTTGCATAGGCTGAAGACAGAACTCCAATTCAACATCGGCAATATTTTCCAATTGTCTAACAGTTCTCTAACATCAAAAGCGCATAATATGCGGCAAATCAAAAGAGAACAGAAGACGCAACGAAAAGGAAAGTGAAATGGAAAAGTTGCAATTGTTGGTAACGGTACTTGGCGGACTCGCCATATTCGTGTACGGAATGGGGCTGATGTCCGAAGGGCTTACCCAGATTGCGGGAGCCAGGCTCAAGGCCGTTCTCGGCTACATAACGCGAAACCGTGTTATGGCAATCGCCGCCGGAGCGGGGATAACCGCAATAATCCAAAGCTCGAGCGCGACCACGGTCATGACGGTGGGTTTCGTGAACGCCGGACTTCTCGATCTCACGCAGGCGATTGGCGTCATCTTCGGCGCAAACATCGGTACCACGATAACGGGTCAGATAGTGTCCCTGAAACTGGATGACCTGGCATTCCCGGCGATCATAGTCGGCGTGGCGGGCTTGATGCTCGCACACCGCGCCATAATGCGCGGCACATGGAAAACCATCCTCGGATTCGGTCTGCTGTTCCTAGGAATGACAATGATGGGCACTGAGCTCAAGGCAGTCGCGAAGGACCCCGGATTCATCGCATTCTTCTCGAAATTCGACTGCACACCCAGTACGGGAGGTTTCCTGCCGATCCTTTCGGTGCTCGGCGCAATAGCCGTAGGAACGATATGCACCATGGTCGTGCAGAGTTCCAGCGCAACGATCGGCATTACGATCGCCTTGGCGGAGGCCGGGCTCATAAACATCTGGACAGCCATTCCGATCGTCCTTGGAGACAACATCGGCACGACCGTCACCGCAGCCCTCGCCTCCATCGGAACGAACGCCAATGCGCGCCGCACGGCGCTCGCACACGCGCTTTTCAACACGATTGGAACATTCATTCTGGTCTGCACGTTCCCGATCGTGTTAGCAAACGCCAAGGGCGCATGCGCTCCGGCATTCTACCATCTGGTAAATCTCTGCGCTGAGGGCAATGCCTTCGCGGGCGAAGCGCCCGGTCGCCATGTCGCAATGGCGCACACGCTCTTCAACGTCACCAACGTGTGCATACTGTCGTTCTTCATACCCATTCTCGCCCGCATCTGCAAGCGCATCATCCCTGAAGGGCGCACACAGAGGACCGTGACCCTCGAGCCGCACCTGTTGCCCGTTCCCAGCCTTGCTCTTCAGGCGGCATCGAGGGCGCTTGCGGACATGACGCGCCGCTCATGGACGATCGCATCCGCCGCCCTGAATACGCTTGTGGGAAGAGCCGCGGCGGATGAAGCCTCCATCGAGCGCGCCGAAAAGGAAATAGACGACATGCAGATCAAGATCCGCGACTACATCGTGAGCATATCGCGCGGGAAGCTCACGGAGCGCGAAGCCGCCGCAATCCCGGAACTCCTGCACTGCGTCAACGACGCAGAGCGCATCTCCGACCTTGCGCTCAAGGTCTATAGGAAGACCTCTCGCGTCCAGTCCAGCCGCATATCGTCCGAAGCAATTGAAGGAATCGGCGCCGTCTCGAAAAAGGTGCGTCAACTCGCCCGCAGCACGATTGAGATACTAATGAAAGCAAAAATGGACGTAGGCGACATCTCCACATTCGAAAAGGAGATACACGAGTTCACGAAGGCGACCGCGCGTACGCTAACCCTCCACATGAAGGATCAGGGCGACGGCTCCAAGAACGACATTGCGGTTCTTTC
>SUVZ01000251.1 GCA_015061765.1 Lentisphaerota bacterium | reverse complement strand
CATTCCGATGATCGCCATACCGCCGAGCCTTTCGGCAAAGTTCCACTTGAGATCCCAGAAATCGCTGGTCCGCTCGGACTGGAGACGCGGCAGAAGGACTTCGTTTATCTTCGATATCCAGCTTCCGCGATAGTCGTGGTTTCCGCTGACGAAGGACATCGGCACTTCCGCCGCGAATTCGGCGGACGGTATCGGCGGATCGAGGAATATCTCGACAGCCGTTGCCTTGTCCTGCGTCGTGTTTGTGGCATCTCCGTTCCAGAGAAGCAGTCCTGGGGGATTAGCCTTCAGGTGGCTTGCGTGCATCTCGTAGGACTTCCACTTGCCGTGGGTGTCGGAGATCATCGCAAAGTGTCCGTGATTCTCCTTTCCGAGCGTGGTGAACGAATAGACCTTGCTGGATATCGGTTCCCCGAGCCTTGCATCGTAGATGTTGGAATAGTCCGTGAACGGAGTCGTCACTGTGCGGTAGTAGTACTTCGTGGACGGCTTGAGTCCGGTAAGCCGGACCTGAAGCGCCGCCACGTCGATCGGAGCGAGCCCGAATCCGCCGGACTTGACGGTAGTGGAGTTGCGAAGCTGCGGATTGTCCGCATATTCCACAACCCCCTTTGCCAGGCCGGATATCGCCCAGGAGATACCCATTGAGGTCGAAGCGGCAGACTGCAGACAAGGAGTGCCGACCCTCAACGGCACGCCCCGCGTGCCCTTGTAGGGGTCAAGCGGCTTTGCCGGGATCTCCGGACTGGGCGCCTTCGCCTCCTTTGGCACATCCGGATCGACCTTGTTTCCGGCCGTCGTGCACCCTGCCGCCGCAGCGGCAGCTCCACCGATGATAAAACCTCTTCTGCTGAAATCCATCTTGAATCTCCTAAATTCTAAATCAAAATTTTGATGCTCGATTATACCATATTATAAGGACTCTGATGCCTGAAGTTTACCCACATTTGTTTTATCCACGCATTTCCATTTACCTTCACTCAATCTCTTTGCGTTCAGGCTACTTGCCGACGCAAAACCGCGAAAAGAGCGCGTCCAAAAGGTCGTCGGAATAGGTCTTGCCTATTACCTCGCCTATGGACTGCGCAGCTCGACGGAGCGCATTCGCCGCAAGGACGGGATCGGTAGGGTCTGTCCCTTCAAGGGCGGAAAGCGCCTTGCCAAGCAGATCGGTATGGCGGGCGGTGATGTCCGCTACATCCTCGGATGCCTCAGCCGAAAGCTCCTTGAGCCTGTCCGCGATCGCACTCTTCAGCTCCGGAAGGCCCTCGCCGGTCTTTGACGAGACACAGATCGCGCCGTCCCCATGCCGCGATTCGCCGTCAAGATCGCATTTCGCGTGTATGCGCACCGCACCTGGAATGTCGCAATCAAGCGCGATCACGACATCCGCCTTCTCCATGAGAGCTTCGGCGCGGACAACACCTTCGGACTCTATCGCATCGTCAGTCTCACGGAGTCCGGCGGTATCTACAAGACGTATCGGCCAGCCGCAGACATCCAGCCCCTCCTCTATGGAGTCGCGCGTCGTGCCGGCGACATCGGAAACAATGGCACGGCATTCCCCCAAAAGAGCGTTCATGAGCGAACTCTTGCCCGCATTCGGCGCACCGGCGAGAACGACAAGCGCCCCGTCTCGGAGGATCCTGCCTTCATGGGCGGTGGCAAGCAACGCCCGGATACGCCTCTTAAGGCTTTCAATGTCCGCAGCGTATGCCGCAACAGTACCATCGGGTATCTCAGACTCATCGACATCCAGCAGATGTTCCATCCGGCTCGACGCCTCTATCGCATCACGGTAAAGCTCCTCGTACCTGTCGGAAAGCACGCCGCGCAGACGAGCCTGCGCGTCATTGGCCGCCCTATCGGTACGGGCATCGACAAGATCGATCACGGCCTCGGCCGCCGACAGGTCCAGTTTGCCGTTCAGGAATGCGCGCTCCGTGAACTCTCCGCGCCTGGCAAGACGCGCCCCGGCAGCGAAACACGCCTCAAGGACACGGCGCGGCGCGACACTTCCGCCATGTCCTTGAAACTCCACGACATCCTCGCCGGTATATGATGCCGGGCCCTTGAACACAAGGAGAAGTCCGCTATCGGCGACAGATCCGTCGGAGAACCTGAAATCGCAGTGGAAAAAACGTCCTGCGTCTCCGGAAACGACATTGCGGCCTGCAACCTCGCCTGCAACTTTCCACGCATCAGATCCGCTGACGCGCACGACCGCGACACCGCCGCGACCGGGAGCCGTCGCAATCGCCGCAATTGTGTCCGATGCACTCATATCGCAGCGAAGAAATCCGGCGTCTCATCCGCCAGGACATCAAGGCAACGCGAGAGATTAGCCTTGTACTGGCCGGTCATCGGCCCCTGGCCCACGACATTCGTTATCGCCTTGAACGAATACACCGGGATGCCGGCGCGAAATGCGGTATGGGCTATGGCCCCGAGCTCCATGTCCCTGACGGTCGCCCCGAATGTCTCACGCAAAAACGCAAAATCACATTCGTCGTCCGTGAACCTGTCACCTGTCGCCACAGTGGCGACAGGCCAATCCCCCGCCTCGGCAAGATCGAAGAACGGAGTATTGCGTTCATCAGGCGTGCCGACGGACGAACCATTTACCTTCGAAAGGTCGAAATCGTATTCCACAGCCCTGGATGCGCGGTAGACAGCCCCGACGCTCAGTTCCGGATCGAGCCCGCCCGCGACACCGACGTTTATTATCGCCGCAGCGCCAAGACTGGAGATCGCAAGCTGCGTTCCGGATGCGGCGTTCGCCTTGCCCACACCCGCGACGACGACGGCAGTATCTGTGCCGCAAAGCGTTCCGCGCACAACCCTGCGTCCGCACAGGGACGACTCCACGGCATTGGAGAGATTGCGGACGACCGCCTCCGCTTCACATTCCATGGCGGTGACGAACACCTTCATGCTGCATGCCCCTCTGACGCCTCAGCGGCGGCGAGACGTGACCTCAATCACGTTCACCTGGTTGCGGAGCTGGAGCATAACCTGATTGATCTCCTTTTCGCCGCCGAGAACGTCTATCTTCATGCGGGAGACGGTGCCGTCCTCGGTTGGTCCGACGGACAGCGTCTGGATGTTGTACCCGCGGCCGGAGATCAGCCCAACGATGCGCGCAAGCACGCCGGGACGGTTCTCGACATAGCAATTCAATCTGTGTATCTGCTCTTTCATTCGTAGATCATCCCTTCCACCGGCTGGCCGCCGGGCTGCATAGGATACACGTTGGCGCGAGGCTCAACGATGACCTCCACGAAGGAGGTGCGCTTCGAGTTGATCGCCTTGCGGATCGTGGCGTCAAGCTTCGCCGGATCGATCACGCGGAACGTCTCCGCTCCGTGCGCCTCCGCAAGCTTCTTGAAGTCAGGAAGATAGTCGTACTTGAGATCCTGCTCGAGGCGCTCGTTGGAAAGACGTCCCTTCACGGACAGGATCGACCCGGAATAGCGCTTCCCGTAGAACAGCTCCTGCCACTGGCGGACCATGCCGAGACACGCGTTGTTTATCACGATGAACGTAACGGGGAGCTTGTGCTCAACCGCGACCACAACCTCCTCGAAAGTCATCTGCGCGCCGCCGTCGCCGCACACCGCGACAGTCTTGTGGTCCGGACGCGCGAAAGCAGCGCCAATCGCCGCCGGAATGCCGAAACCCATCGTGCCCATGCCGCCGGAAGTGAGGAAGTGGCGCGGGATGTTGTGGCGGAAGAACTGTGCGGACCACATCTGCTGCTGTCCGACGTCCGTGACCACGACGGCCTTGCCGCCCGTCGCGCGGTCGATGGACTCGATCACCTGCTGGGGCATTATCACGCCCTTGTGCATCGGCCTGTAGGATACGGGACGCTTCTTCTTCCACTCCTCGACATGTGCGAGCCATTCCTTGTGCTCGGCCGGCTTGATGCGGGAATTGACGGTCGTAAGCACGTCCTTCACGTCGGCGACGATGCCGAGATCCACCGCAACGTTCTTGCCGATAGAGCTGGGATCGCAGTCCACATGGATGATCTTGGCGCGCTTCGCGTACGCGGCGAGCTTGCCGGTGACACGGTCGGAAAACCTCACGCCGAGAGCGATGATGAGATCCGCTTCATTTATGGCGTGGTTCGCAGCCGCTGTTCCGTGCATCCCGGCGAGCCTCAGCGCGAGAGGATCGTTTTCATCGAAGGATCCGAGCCCCATGAGCGTAGTCGCCACGGGAATCTGCGCCTTGTGCGCGAGATTGGCGACGTCCCTGGCCGCGCCGGATGCGATCACGCCGCCGCCAGCATACAGCACGGGACGCCTGGACTCGTTCACAAGCTTCGCGAAGCGCGTCATCTGCGATGTAGTCGCCATGGACTCCGGATGGTAGGCGCGGAGCGAGACGCGCTCGGGATACTGCGCGGAAGTGCGCATCTGCTGGACGTTCTTCGGTATGTCGATCACAACCGGACCTGGCTTGCCGTGCGTGGCGATATAGAATGCCTCGGCGACAGTCTCCGGAATCTCGTCCGCGCTCTGGACGAGGAAGCTGTGCTTTGTGACGGCGCGGCAGATGCCGCTCATGTCAGCCTCCTGGAAAGCATCTGTGCCGATCTGAGACAGCGGCACCTGGCCCGTGATGCACACTAGCGGGATGCCGTCCATATTCGCCGTGGCAAGGCCTGTGATCGTATTCGTCGCACCGGGGCCGGAAGTCACAAGACACACGCCCGCCTTGCCGGTGGAACGCGCATAGCCGTCGGCCATATGGACGCAACCCTGCTCGTGACGCCCCAGGACAAACTGGAACTGGGCGTCCGGCAGGCAGTTGAAAATGTCAAGCACGGCTCCACCCGGATATCCGAAGAGCACATCTGTGCCCGCTTTGGTCAGCGATTCGACAAGGGCTTGCGCGCCCGATCTTTCATCCTTCTTCATCACCATTTCTCTTTGTCGTTCTGGAGGAGCCATGCACGCGCCGCACGATCTCCGCGCGCCGCCTTCGAGCGGATGCGCCACAGCATGGCGCGCTTGTCGTCGGCCTTCACGCCATCGCCCTTCTGGTAGCAGGCGGCCAGATTCTCCATGGCCGGCGGAAACCCGGCTGAAGCGGCGCGCTCAAACGCCTTGATGGCCTCCATCTCATTTTTCTCGATGCCTTCTCCGCGCAAAAGCGCGAGACCGAACGAATTGACCGCCTCTACGCATCCACCAGCCGCGGCACGCCTGAAATACTCCGCCGCAAGCCTGTCATTGCGCCTTGTGCCTTCGCCGCGATGAAGCGCAAGCCCGTAATTGTATTCGCCGTACGCATTGCCGTAATCCGCCGACTTCTTGAACCATTTCGTGGAAAGCTCCAGATCCTTGCTGACGATGCGCCCCTCACGGAAAAACCAGCCGATATTGTTGATGGCCTCGGGATGCCCCTTCTCGGCGGCATTGCGGAAGCAGTCGAACGCCCGCTCGTCATTGCGCGGCGTACCGAGCCCGCGGGCATAGCACATGCCGAGATTGTAGAGTCCGTTTCCGTCGCCCATTCCCGCCGCCTGCTTGAAGAATCCGAGCGCCTCGCTCAACGCATTCGCTATCTCGTTTGTGGAACGCCCTTCCGCAACGGCGGCGTTCACCAGCAACGCACCCCATGCGTTCAGAGCCTGCACATTGCCGCCCAGCGCCGCGCGCTGCAGGAGATTCGTGTCATTCCTGTCGATGGAGAGAAGATACCACGCAAGCGAATTGTTCGTACGATGGGCCAGTTTCTCGATTCGTTCCCGACTGTCCTTGAGATACTCCTCGCGCGTGGCGTCATCGATCTTCGCCGCCTCCGGAGCGTCATGCTCGCGAGAGACGACTGCGAGCACAAAACGCTGAAGAGGCTTGCCCTCGGCCGCAGCGGCTGCAACCTCGGCTGCTGCCTCCGCATATCCTTTTGGCGAGCCGGACGCACGCGAATTGAGCAAACGCACTATGGCGTTCGCCTGACCGCCTAATGCCGCCATGGAGAAC
>SUVZ01000250.1 GCA_015061765.1 Lentisphaerota bacterium | reverse complement strand
AATCGGGCACCCGTTCAATTTGGAGATGAATTGAACGGGTGCCCGATTACGTATATTGCGGAGATCCAGATAGGGAATGGAATTTGGCCTGTGATGGCTGGCGATGATCCTATTGTGCTTGGGGAGCCCTTTGTTGCGCCGACGGATGATGTGGTGATTCCATCTGAAATCGCAGGGCGTCCGGTTGTCGGCATCACGGCGGATGCGTTTGCCGAGAATGTGGATATTACGGGAATCCATATCCCTGACAGTGTGACGGATATTGAGGAAGGGGCGTTCGACGGGTGTACAGGGATCAGAAACGTTCATATCCCATATGTGACAGATGAGTCGCAGTGGATGGCGAAATATTTCTCTGATTCGTATGCTAACATCACGAATGTCGTTCTTGGCGGCAGTGTCGGCAGAATCGGGGATAGCTTCTTCACCGGTTGCGAGGCGTTATCCTCGGTGTCGCTTCCGGCCGGACTTACGAATATCGTCCGTACGGCGTTTTCCGGATGCTCCAATATCGCATCGGTAATATGGTGTGTAACGAATGAATGTGTGGATTGCGGGATCCCGTTTAATGAGTTGTTCGCCGATTCGAAGGAGTCCTTAAGGGTTCTGTCCTTCGCAGAGGGGGTTGTTTCATTGCCGGATGGGTGTTTGACCAGGCTTGAGGCGGTGGAGAGAGTTGAGCTTCCATCCACATTGGAAAAGTTCGGAGATAATGATCTGCGGTCGCTTTCAAAGGTTGAAAACGGTTTTTGGATTGAGCAGGGATGGGTTCTCGGATATATGGGAACGGCAAGCGGCACGGTTGAAATACCTGAAGGAGTGAAAGGCATTGCGTCGTACGCTTTTGAAGGACAGACTCTCTTGGATAACGTAACATTGCCGTCCACGCTTAAGTATGTAGGGGTCAATGCGTTCAAGTCATGTACGAATCTTGAGGATATCGACCTGCCGGAGGGTGTTGTGAGAGTGGAGGACGGAGCGTTCCGCAATTGCACCTATGCGCAGACGGTTAAACTTCCTTCCTCATTGCAGGAGATCGGCGATAGCGCATTTGAAAACTGCACGAGTTTTTCGGGCGTGGAGTGTCCAGATGCATTAAAGATTATTGGAGAAGGGGCGTTTTCAAATTGCTGGAGGATGCTGTCGGTGTCGTTGCCGGTCGGCCTTGAATCGGTGGGAACGAATGCGTTTCTTGATTGCCGCAGGCTTATTGGCGTTTCTACGCCTACGCATCTGAATACGATGAAGGAGCTTTTCCCGAGCGCGTACGCCAATCTGACGACGGTGGAGATCGCCGAAGGTGAGAATGCGTTGGTGTCAGGGATATTCGCCGGTTGTGCGGCATTGACGGAGGTTGACATTCCCGATGGGATTCGGGTCATACCGGAAGATGCATTTGTGGGATGTCTGGCGGTTCAGTCGTTCAATCTTCCCAATACAATCACGAACATAGGGGCGAGAGCGTTCAGCGGACTTACGCAGATGACATCTTTCGCGTTCCCGGCAGAAATTGAGACGATCGGAGACGAGGCGTTTGCCGGATGTGCCAATCTTGCGTCGCTCTCTTTGCCTGAAGGTGTCAAGCATATAGGGAGCCGTGCGTTTGACGGGCTTGCTCTTCTGGCGCGTGCCGACATTCCGGGTACGGTCGTGGAGATGGGGAAAACGCCTTTTGCTGGATGTGGTCAGATTCGGGCGGTGTCGATGCCGGGCAATGTTGCGACGGTGAAAAGTCTTTTCCCCGATGCCTACGGGGAGATTGTGTCTGCCTCTGTCACAGTCGGTACGACATGTGTCGGGGAGCGGCTTTTTGCGGACTGTTCGAAACTTACATCCGTCGATCTGCCTTCCACGCTTGTCGAGATTGGGGAATGTGCATTCGAGAACTGCGCATTGCTGGCGGATGCGGGCATCCCGGCCGGTGTCGAACGGCTTGGAGAGGGCGCGTTTCTGAATTGCGCATCGCTTGCGAAGATTGCGCTTCCAAACGGGTTGGTCACAGTGCCGTATCAGGCGTTCGCCGGATGTGAGGCGTTGGCGGAAATTGTCATTCCTGAGAATGTTTCAGAGCTTGAGGATTCGGTGTTTTGGGGATGTTCGCGTCTTTCCAAGGTCTATTTTGTCGGAAATGCGCCTTCCTGTACGGCATCGTCCTATGACGGCGTCCCCGCTTCGCTGGTGACATATGTTGAAAACGGTTCGACCGGCTGGGACGGGATCGAGACGTCGAAGACGTTGCCGGAGTTCTGGCCTGAAGGAACCTCGAACCAGATTACCTATTGGACGCCCAACCGTTACGATGTGACATTTGATTTAAGCGGCGGCGGGGATGCGTTCGATGTTGAGCAGGTGACGGGTACGACATACATTCTACCGCCCGATCCGGAACGGCAAGGCGCTGTTTTTGACGGATGGTGGACATCTGCGGATGGCGGTGCGCGTGTGACGGCTGTCACATCTGTCGATCTGACTCGCCCGCATACTTTCTACGCCCGATGGAAGTATAATACGTATTCAGTCGTATTTGACGCAAATGGAGGTTCGGGTGAGATGGATGAGCAGAGGTTGACGGTGGAAACGTCGGCGCAGCTGGCGGAAAATGGGTTTACGAGACCTGGGTATGCGTTCCTTGGGTGGGCGACAGAGCCTGAAGGGGAAGCGGTCTATCCGGACAAGGCTGAGGTGATAAACCTTGCGTACGACAACAATGCGATAGTAACTCTCTATGCGGTATGGAGCGAGCGCGAGTGGACTTGGGCTGATGCTGTCAATGCTACGTCAAGCGGACTCGTCTTCAGCGGAGATGTGAATAACGATGCGGAATGGGCGATTGATTATTCGACGAGTCATGATGGTGTTGTGTCGCTCAGGAGTGGGGCAATCGGTGCTTCGGCTGAATATCCGGAACGCACGATGTCGACGGTCAAGACAGAAGTTGTCGGTGAGGGCGCCGGGGAATTCTGGTGGAAAGTAAATTGTGAAGAGATGGATGCCGAATATGATGAATGGTATGATTATGTCGTATTCACCATCGATGGGGAGGAAGTTGCGAAGATTGCGGGAGATTCCGGATGGCAGAAAGTAGAATATATCATAACGGGAGCAGGTAAACACACCTTGGCTTGGACGTTTACGCGTGATGATTATGACGAGGAAGGAGCAGGATGGGAAAATGCCGCGTGGTTGGATGAGTTCGTATGGACGCCAAATCCCGTGACCGTGACGTTTGATGCGGGCGGCGCGGATGGCGATGTTCCGGATTCGATCGTTAAATATGCCGACTATGAGTTGACCTTGCCTGGTGCCGGGACGCTAAATAACGGCGAATACGTGTTCAGGGGCTGGTCGGATGGCGAGACTACATATCAGGCAGGCGCAACTTATGTGTTCGGTTCCGCTGACGTGACATTGACGGCGGTCTGGGAATTAAAGGTTTGGACATTTGCTGAAGCGGTTGATGCAACCACTCTTTCTTTTACAACAGGTGGAGATGTCAATTGGGCTGTAGATACGTCTGTTGGATATACAAACGGTGTTTCCGTTAAGAGTGGAGCCATTTCGAACGGTGAATCCACTTGGATTGAAACAAAGGTTAATGGCGCAGGAACGTTGACATTCAGATGGAAGGTGATGGGCGGGCAGTATCGAAACAATCCTTTCGCGTATGCAAAGGTTGTTGTGGATGATACGGAGGTCGCTTCTGAATATCTGACTGATAGATGGGAAGATGTGTCTCTTACGATAGAGGGTAATAAAGAACATACAATCCGCTGGACATACTTGCGCACATCAACGCGTACGGCAGAGGGTGATTGTGCTTGGGTAGATGCAGTGTCGTGGATGCCGTCAGCGGTGGCAGAACCCATTCCGGAACTTTCGTCAACTGCAACGGCAGAACAGGTCGCGGCGGCATTAGAAGGCTCGGCGGATGCGAAGCTTGCGGCGAACATCACGACGGCGGCGGAATATGCGGCGTATCGTACTTGGGCGTTGGGACTTGCGGGTGTTACGCCGCAGGAGGTGAAGAATTCCGCGTATTCTTGGCTCTCTTTCGCGCTTGATACGGATGCGCTCATGGTCGCCGCGCCGAAGGAAGGGGATTTGATGATTGGCGGATTTACACAAGGTTCTTCGGCCGGGGTCTTCGACCTTTCCGTATCGATAAGCGGCATTACAGTCGGAGACAACGCGACGGCGGCGAATCTGGAGAAGGTGTTTGGCGTTGAAGGGGCGGGATTGCTGGATGAGCGCGAATTCAAGGAAGCGAATGTCGATATCGAATTCGACAAACCCGAAGGCGGCAAGGTGAAGATCAAAGCGACACCGAAGGATCCAACAGCGAAACAGTTCTTCATGCGCGTTAAGATGAAGCAGTAGAAAATACGGTAGATTGTCATTCTTTTGGCTACCACCGCATTTTGAAAAATGCGGTGGTAACTTTGGTAAAGATTGAGGCTGGTAAAGCAGTGTTAAAAATCTATTCGAAACAGTGGCAGGTTTTGTGATGACCACAGTTTGCAAACTGTGGTCATCACAAATTTGCTTGTTTTCAAAAGCGTTGGCTGTAGATGATGCTCTCGAACTTCCAACTCGAACGTGAGCTCTCTGCGCTGTCCTCCTTTACTTGAAATCTGTAATATTAAGGCGAATGGTATTAGTTTAATTCTGACTTTCCAAGAAGGAAGTCTATGATATTTAATGTCTTGATTCCATTGTGATCAGGAACAAATATTTCATCCATCGTAAGGATGTATTTGGGATAATTGTCTTTTATCAGTTTGAATACGGCGAGCTCTTGATCAAGTTTTTCCTGATTTATAATTGAAACTGCCACTTGAATGTATCTGATTTGTCCATCGTTGCCTTGCGTGACAAAATCCACTTCCTTGTCTTTGACGCGGCCTGTGGATACCTTGTACCTAAGTCGTTTTAGTTCAAAATAAACCACATTTTCAACAAGCTGCTGCAATTCAAGTGTAGGGTTATGCAAGATGTAGTATTTAAATCCAAAGTCGGTTAGATAATACTTGTTGATTAGCTTTAAATGTTCGCCGCCACGAACATCAAAGCGATCGGCCTTGTAGAAAAAGAAGCAATCGCACAGCCGCTCTAAGTATGAGACAATTGTGTTATATGAGGCGGTTGCCGATTTGTCGTTTTTATTGTCGGCTGACAGACGATCGGTAAGGCGTTTCGCACTTGTCAGGCATCCGACATTGTCGGTCATGTAGCGTATAATCTGTTCAACGATAAATCGTCCTCGATCATTGGACTTCAGGACATCCTTTTCAATTATGGTTTTAAATACCGACTCAATATATTCACGCTGCGCGCTTGAATTATCGTGAAACTCTAAAGCGCCTGGCAATCCGCCATAAGAGAGGTAACTCATGAATAATTGTTTGGAATTGCCATCATTTAAGTTTTTACCAAGGGCATATTCGTGGAACGATAAAGGCAAAACATTTATTTCTACATATCTGCCTGTCAATCTTGAGGCAATCTCAGATGAAAGTAAATCTGCAGTAGAGCCAGTTATATACAAATCTATTCCTTTTCGGATATATAAACTGTCTATCACCTTCTCGTAGTTTTTGACGTGTTGAATTTCATCTAGAAAAACATACGTGGTTTTATCGGGAACAAGGGATGAAAGTATCTTGTTATGAAGTTTGATAGGGTCTGTTAGTTCAGCAAATTCTAGTTGCTCAAAATTTATGCTGATAATTTGCGACGCATTCACACCTTCATCTATCAGAGAAGACATATACATTTCAAGTATTGTTGACTTGCCTGCACGTCTAAGTCCAGTCAATACCTTGACAAGATTTTTCTCGCGGAACTCATCAAGCCATTTTCTGTAATGATCTCTTTTTATGGCTCTTCGTGCATGAGTGTGGGTCGGTTCATGCCACCTCCTGACGAGATTTCCCTTTGTTCATGCGCATCGGAGCGTTGCAACTGGGCCACGGGATTGTGATGTTCGAGCAGAACAGCATTACG
>SUVZ01000249.1 GCA_015061765.1 Lentisphaerota bacterium | reverse complement strand
TGAGGGTTATCCATGGAGCTGTGTGGGATGTTGCCGTAGACATCAGGAAGGGATCGCCGACATTTGGCAGGCATGTCGCCGTGACATTGACCGGCGAGAACAAAAAGCAGTTTTATATTCCCCGTGGCTTTGCGCATGGATTCATAGTCCTTGAGGACAATACGCTTTTCAGCTACAAATGCGACAATCTGTATTGTCCGGCAGCGGAAAGGGGCCTTCGGTTCGACGATCCTGAACTTGGCATCACATGGCCGGAGATGGGAGTCGTGCCGATGCTTTCCGAGAAAGACAGATCGCATCCGGACTTTCGCGAAATCGAACCGTGGGAGGATTGTCGAGTACGGCGATAGCCGCGGCATTAGTCGTGACGGTGAAGTGTTCAGTCGTGAACAGTCTGGACGCCAAGACCGGGAGAACAGTCATCCTGTCTGTTCAAGATGGACAACGGGCGGGACTCCTGTCGTCCTAGCGATGTAAGTTAAATGGTGGGTTTTGCAAGTGTCTCTAAAATATGAGGCAGCGGCATATTTGCATCTCGGCAGATGTGCTTAAACGATGGGGAGCGGGGCCGTCACAGTTTCAGGAGATGACGTCTGAGGGCGATTGTTATCGCTTCCGACCGGTTGGCCGCACCGAGTTTCTTGAATATTGCGTTCAGGTGGGCTTTGACGCCGTCGACGGTTATGTCGAACTGCTTTGCGATGTCGGGGTTGGACAGCCCTCTTGTCACGGAATGAAGGATTTCCATCTGGCGCTGCGTGAGCTCCATGGGAAGCGGATGTTCCTTGGCGTGATGCTCGATTTCCGGCGAGAAGGCTCTGCCGCCGTCCGCCACGGTGCGGATGGCGTTTAGCAGTTCATCATTGGAGGAGTCCTTCATTATGGCTCCCGACGCGCCGGCGGCTATAGCGCGCATCACATCTGCGGAGGTGCCGAACGTCGTAAGAATCAGAATGCGCGCTTTTGGCAGGTTTGCGCGTATCTGCCGTGTTGCCTCCACTCCGTCCATGCACGGCATCATCAGATCCATCACGATTATGTCGGGTTTGATCCTGCTTGCCGCCTGCACCGCCTCAACGCCGTCTTCGGCCTCGCCTGCGACCTCAAGATCGTCCTGATAGCCGATCAGGGCGGCAAGTCCGAGCCGGACAAGCGAATGGTCGTCGACAAGCAGAACTTTCCTCTTTTTCATGTTTCGCAGCCTTTCTCTCCGTGTGATCGGGCCAGCCCTATCTCAATTCTGGCGTATGTGCCTTTCGAAGGGGCTGATTCGATGGTGAATGTGCCGCCAAGCCGTTTGACGCGTTCGCGGATTCCGTCGAGTCCAAAGTGCCCAAGGTTGGGGCCCGGACAGTTTTCCGGGGAGAATCCCTGTCCGTCGTCACGCACGGAGACTCTCATGTGGCCGTTCTCCAGGTTCCCCGCCACATAGATGTGACGCGCCTTGCCGTGGCGGATTGCGTTCGAGACGAGTTCGCGGATGATCCGCAGCACGGCATGCGCCGTTGAATCGCTCAATCTTGCCCGCGGCACGGCCATCCGAACGGAGATCGGCGTCGTGCCGACAACCGGTTGCAGTGTCTTGCGGACGGCTTCGGCGAAATCCCTCTCCTCCAATGTGTCTTCCCGGAGATCCCATATGCATCTGCGAAGTTCCGTGCGGCAGGATTTCAGCATGCGGTCTGCGGTGGTCAGGTGGCGGTCTGCCGCCGCTGTGTCGATGTGTTGGGCCGTCTGTGCCGCTGCGATCTGCAGGGATACGCCCGTGAGATTCTGGGCTAGCGAGTCATGCAGCTCCACCGCGAGACGCGTTCGTTCGTCGATGCGCAGTTCAGCTCCGATCTTGTCGATCTGCGATTTGATCAGGGCGCGGCTGCGGCGTTCGACGATGCGCTGGAGAACGCGGTTCCAGACGATGATCGCAAGCAGCATCGCCAACAGTGACATTATGACCGCAAGAAGCCTTTGCGGTGTCCACCATGAAGGCGACGAGATGATTTTAAGGTCTTCGGGGGAGCGCAGTATCACGGAGAATCCTTTCAGCCGGCCGAACTTTATTCCATCCTCTTCGGGTTCCATCTCCATGATGCAGGCTCCTGTCACTTCAACAACGCTGTTGATCGCCGGCGGTACGGCGGATCCGACAATGACGGAGACGATATCCCCGTCATTGTCAAGGCTGATCTGTGATTCTCCACGGGTTCTGTTCGAAACGTGCCTGACGGTGCCTTTCATGCGGATTGTCCTGCCATGGAAATTGGGATCGATTCCAAACCGGCGTTCATCGCCCAGAAGGATTCTCCGGGCGGTGCAGGGATACGGCTTCTCGGCCTGGAACACACCGTTCGTGTCGATTCTCAGAAGCGCCTCGGTAAGACGTACGTAAAAGGCGTCCTTCTGCAGGAATCCAGCTACGGTGACAGGCGTCCCGGATGTCAGCCCTGGAAATGGCTTAGATAGAGAGACTTGCATGTGGTAACCGTCATGCGCCCGAAGCATGAGTCGATTGCCGCCCCATGTCGCCACGATGTGTCCCGAAATGCATTGACGGTGGATGAATTTTCGTTGAGGCAGGCGGGCCAGGTCTGTGACGATGTTTATCCGCGGAAGGCTGAAGGGGTCCGCCGGGGCTGGCTTGACTATCCGGATGTCATCCTTGCTGTCTACATTCAGATGTTTGCCGATGAATCGGCGATGGCCGTGATTGTTGTGTTCGCATATGCCGGTGACGGATACGTCTGCATCGATGAGCTCGTCCAGTTGCTCCTGCGATATGGCGGGGTCAGATATGGACACGATGACCTGTCCATGATTGTCCTTCAGATGAAGACGGCTCCATCCCTTGTCGATCTCGTCATAGAACGCCTTTGTCACCGTGCCCTCCACTTTCACGGCGACAAGATGGTAATTCCCGGTTTCCAGATCGGACGGTGTGACAGGCACGATCGGCGGCGGATTGCCGTCGGCCAGATGCACAATGTTGGTGGCGACCACCGAGACGTCTCCGAACGGGTCTATCTGCACATATCCGGCAACGCGGACGAGACTTCCCGGCTTCGGCGCGGGGCAACGCCTGTTTTTTATCCGGATTCTTCCGGAACGGCCTTTGATGGCGAATCCCTTTCTGGCTCGTCCATCTACAGAGCCTTCGATCAGCGCTCCGTGGGACTCTGAAGGATATCTCCGGTCGAGAGCGTTTATGTCCGCAATTGACGTCAGTACGTCTGCCATGAGCGGTGCTGACGCAAGTATGGCGTAAAGAAGGCACGAAACGGCTGTGGATCGGAAAACCATGATGGCCATTATATCACAAGGCGCGGCTCCTCTTGGGAGTACCCGACAGGGTAGTTGCGGATGCGGCGTTGTTTTCACGGAATTCTGATAAAATGGCGGGTGTTTTCGGAGAGATTGGGTTCTATAGAAAGGAGTTGTTTAAAATGGTGCATGAAAAGAGATCCTACCTGACGCTGCCTGCAGTTGCTTTGGGCATCTGCCTTGGCGCAGCGGGAAGCCTCTGTGCCGCCGGGGTGGAATGGCCGTCTGATTTCTGGCAGCAGGTGACGAACCGCATCGAGTCCGTCGCCAGCGAACCTGTCGATTCGGAGCCGCAAGACGGCTTTGCGTCGTTCGGGCGCTGTCCGTTGGATGTGGCGCTTACGCTTGGCACGGCGGACCTGCCGTTCGACTCACGTCTTTTTTCGGAACAGGAGTCATCCGTCTTCCCGATGAACTCCTTCCCGCGCGGGCTTTCCTTCATTGTCAGATAGGGAGATGACGGTATGAGAATTCTTTTGTCCTTTCTTTCGACAGCCGCATTATTCGCTGGTGGACATGCGCTGGCGGCAATAACGGATGTCGAGGTTTCGGAGTTCGAGGCATCCGGAAACGTTACGGTATCCTACTCGCTTGACGCCGACGCGATCGTCACCTGTGAAATGCTGGTTGACGGGGTAGCCGTGCCGGATACTGCGCTGGTTACGCTTGTGGGGGACGTGAACCGGAAAATCGCCGCCGGCGACTCATGCAGGATCGTCTGGTTCCCGGCGGCGAGCGGATTGACGGTGTCCGGCAAGGTCTCGGCGAGGCTTACGGCATGGCCTCTCGACAATCCTCCCGATTTCATGGCGGTGGACTTGACCGTGAAGAATTCGCGCCGCTACTACGCGTCAGCCGGACAGATTCCCTTCGGCATCACCAACGACATCTACAAGACGGATATCCTGCTCATGCGCAAGATACCGGCCGCAGGGGTTGTCTGGAGAATGGGGCAGCCCTACCCCGACGGAGAGAATTGTGCCACAGGCAATAGCGCCGGTTCTACCAAGGCAGATATACTCAACAATGAAACAGGGCACATGGTGTCGTTGACGAACGACTACTATGCGGCGATCTTCATGACCACAAGGCATCAGTACTGGCGAATGACCGGTACGATGAAGGGCGCATACGGGGCAAACGTCCAACATTGGCTGACGGAGCCGGTTGCGTATATTGCGTATGACGGTCTGCGCGGCGCAGTCGACGGTGAATTTCCAGGATGGCCCATGGGTGGACATGCCGTGAAGGCCGACAGCGTACTGCGAAGGATACGGGATTTCACGGGCATTGAGTCGCTGGATCTGCCCACTGAGGCGGAATGGGAATATGCCTGCCGCGCGGGAACCGGTTCTTCGTTGAACAGCGGCAAGGAATGTTCTGATACGACATCGCGGCATCCTGACAAAAATATGGCGGAGGTGGGTTGGATGCAATACAACGAACCGAACCGCAACGCTCCAATGCCTGTCGGACTGCTGAAACCGAACAACTGGAATCTGTACGATTGCCACGGCAATCTGTTCGAGCTTTGCCTGGATTGGTGGAGCGGTGGTGATGATTATCGTGCCACGTTTGCGGTAGGATGGGAGAATGGCGCAGTGACCGTCGCTCCGGACGGTCCGGATAATGCAGACGGGAAATTTTCTAAACGCGCGGCGAGAAGCGGAAGCCATTTCTATGGATCGGGCTGGTCCCGCAGCGCCTCGCGCATACGAAATGCCGCACCTGACGACGATACGTCGCAGCATTTCGGATTCAGGCTGTTCTGCAGGGTTGATACGGAGAAGAATTGAAAGGAGGTGTCGAAATGAAATCTTTGACAGGAATTTTCTTTACCGTATCTGTATGCGCGTATGCGTATGCGGATGCGATGGTGTCCAATGTTGCGGTTTCGCAGGATGCGGCCACGGCGCGTGTGACAGTCACCTATGATCTTGAGGAAGATGCGATTGTAACGCTTGATGTGGCGACGAATGGCGTATCCGTAGGCGCGGGTTGCCTCAAACGGCTCGTAGGAGACGTGAACCGCAAGGTTTCGTCCGGCGAGGGGAAGACCATTTGCTGGTTCCCGGCGAAATCCTTTCCCGGCAATCTGATCGCGGACGGTTCGCTGTCGGCGAAGATCACGACATGGTCTCAGCATTCGCCGCCGGACTACCTTGTCTGCGATCTGACGGTGACGAATGGGATAAGCTATTATCCCTGTGAGGATGCCTTGCCGTATGATATCACCAACAGGATCTACAAGACTACGCATTTTGTCATGCGCCGTATCCATGCCACTGGCAGGGTTTGGAGGATGGGGTCGCCGATACAGGGCGAAGTCGGCGACGTTTATGACGGTTCTGACAAGTCCAAGACAAGCACCATTACGCACAATGTGGTCCTGACCAACGACTACTACATCGGTGTGTATCCGGTTACCCAGAAGCAATACTGGAATATGACCGGGGGGTATCTCGGAGGTGGATGGGAGGGATCGAATTTCCGCGGAAACGATGACGCGAATTGGTCGCCGGTGGAGAATCTGTCGTATGAGGCCCTGCGCGGTACCGATTGCGTCTGGCCGCAGGATGGATATGTCGTAAGCGGTGCCCTGCTCAAATTGCGGGCATTGACCGGTTTGAAACTGGATCTCCCCACCGAGGCCCAGTGGGAGTATGCGTGCAGGGCGGGTACAGGCAGCGGATATAACAGCGGCGAGGAATG
>SUVZ01000248.1 GCA_015061765.1 Lentisphaerota bacterium | reverse complement strand
GGATAAAGAAATGAAGATTCTTCTTGGCATAGATTACGGCACCGGCGGATGCAAGGTTACGGCCCTTGGTGAGGACGGCTCGTTCGCGGGCGAGGCGAGCGTTGAATACACCACATACCATGACCATCCAGGATGGAGCGAACAGGAGCCGCAGGACTGGTGGACTTCCCTCTGCGCAGCCTTGAAGAAGCTTTCGGACAAGGGCGTGAACCTGAAGGATGTAGCGGCCTGTGCGCTTGATGGATCCACGCACAATGCAGTCCTTCTGGATGGCGACTACAAGCCCGTCCGCCGCACCATCATGTGGACCGATCAGCGCTCCACCGCTGAATGTGAGATGCTGCGGTCGAATTATGCCGACAGGATTTTCTCGTCCTGCTACCAGATGCCTGCGCCGACGTGGACGCTTCCGCAGATGATGTGGCTCAAGGCGCATGAGCCGGAGGCGCTTGAGCGCACGAAACAAGTCCTTTTTGTGAAGGACTATGTGCGCTATCTGCTTACCGGCGCCGCGGCGACGGACCGCATCGAAGCGCAGGGAACGCTCTTCTTCGACATGAAGGCGGCGGATTGGGACCGCGAGCTTGTGGAGATGGCCGGTTTGACCATCGAAAAGCTCCCGTCATTCATCGCGCCGACGGATGTCGCAGGATACGTGACCGCCGAGGCCGCTGCGGCGACGGGGCTCCCGGAAGGGATGCCGGTCGTATGCGGTTCGAGCGACAGCGCGGTTGAGGACTATGGTGCGGGAGCTGTTGAGCCGGGCGACCTCATCATCAAGCTTGCGACGGCGGGCAATGTGAACTCCATGACGGCTGAAGCCAATCCGCATCCGAAGACCCTTACTTATTCGCACATCGTTCCCGGAATGTGGTATTCGGTATCCGCTACGAATGCGGCTGCGCTCTGTCAGCGTTGGATGCGCGATACATGGGGGTTCGCGGATTACGGCGCGATGGACGAAGAGGCGATGACGAGTCCCGTCGGAGCGAACGGCATTTTCTTCCATCCGTACCTTCAGGGCGAACGCTGTCCGTACTGGGATGCCAACCTGCGTGCCAGCTTTACAGGAGTGTCGATATCCTCGAAACGAGGTGACTTCTGCCGTGCGTTGATGGAGGGCGTGGCGTTCTCGCTCAGGGACTGTTACCGTACGCTTGAGGAGATGAAGCTTCCTGTGAAGCGTATATTCCTTATTGGCGGCGGGGCGCGTTCCAGGATTTGGAGCGAGATCGTCGCGAACGTGTTCAACTGCACTGTGGCTGTTCCGACTCCAGGCGATGCGAGCTTCGGTGCGTGTCTGCTGGCGGGAACGGGAATCGGTCTTTTCAGCGATGTGAAGGATGCTGTGGCGAAATGTCTGCACGTGGACCGCACGATATCACCCGATCCGAATGCCGCCGCAGAATACGCCCGCCTGTTCGAGACCTACCGCCGCATTCACGACGCGATGGCGCCGGTGTACGCAAACGCCTGATTTTGGGCATTTTCTGTCGAAAATAAAAAAGGTTTAGCAATTATATTGACTTCACGGATGGTTTTATGTCCGTGTGTTATACACAGAAAGGTCAAGTCATATGGATTTCAAAAGGTTCGTATTGTCGGTGGCGATTGCGCTCTCCGCCGATGTTGCTCTCCTTGCTGCTGATGAGGACTATGCGGATTATGTTAGTCTTACAAAGGTAAATAATGCAGGCTCAACTTCCTGGAATTCAGCAAACGGATGGTCAGATGGACAAGCCCCTCACAGCGGTACGAATTATTATGTTGGTGTTGGCAAGCTCCTTTGGCGCTCGTCGGATAAACAGGATGATGATGTATTGAGCACTTGGGCGGGAGGACAGCTTGTCGTAGCAGGAACATTGCACATTGCGGCTTCTATGTCTGATTCGAAAGCACCGCAGATTAGCGATCTTGTTCTTTTGGGCGGTTCTGATGTTCGCACGGCGACTTACGGGCCTTTCTATCCGCGCAACAATGTTACGAGCGAGGTCACAGTTGCCGGTACAATCAGCAATCCCGCGCAGATTTCCCATCATTATAGCCAGTCTTGCACGTCCGGCGGATATGTACGCAACCATACGCTGCATGCTTATTTCAAAGGTACATCTGAAAGTGCACTGGTTTATACGCGACCGTTCGTAAACTATAGCGGAATTGTATGCGATTATGGATTCTATGCGATTGCTCCAAATTACATCTTTTCCGAATACCCAGGCAGCGTAATAATCCGCGGCGGGAATACCGTGTTCAAGCCACTTGCGACCGAAGCTTTCAATTGGCCGTTGACTGCATTGAAGGTTGAAGAAAGGGCGCATTGCCATTTCTATCAGAATGATACTTTTACTGTTAATACCGAAAACGCATATTTGCGTGCTCTTGACTTCTCCGGCGGTGTGATAGTTCTCAATATGAGGCAGGAGAATGCTGCATTTAAATCTTATCCAGTGATAAATGTCACGGAGGCACTTCGGGTGGACGGAGTTGGCACGATCAAGGTCAAAGGGCTGACAAGTTCCATAATAAAAGGCCTAACCCCAGAAAACCCGGAAGGGCGCATAATGAAGGTAGCGCATCTTTCCGGAGGGGCGGCGGATGTTCCAGCTGATCTGTCAGGAGTAAAGGTTGAAAGTCTGCTCGGAAGTGAATGTGCCAGGTTCATGTCGCTTGCTTATGCTGATAATGAAGATGGAACCAAGGATGTTTATCTGTCGGCTCCTGGAATTGTGACGATGACAAACGTCAATGTTGAATCGACAGGCCATCCTGCAGGTGCTATACAATACGGTGCGTTTCAGGAAGGACATTCAGGAGATTGGTCAAACCTTGAGACTCCAACTCCAGGCTCTAAATTGCACTATTGGGCGCAAAAGCGGCTTTGCTTTTTCGAAAGCACGCAACTGCCAGATGCCACACTGACATTAGACGTGAACTCTTCATGGAAAGGCGGGCCAAATATTGCTTTCAAGGAGATAAACATCTTCTCTGGGGTGAGTTTGGGATTGTGGGGCGGCAACTCTCAACGCAAGATTACTGCTGATCGGTTGAACATTCTTTGCAAAGAGGCGGTACCAGCTTCTCCGGCAACAATATATGTAGGGCATGGTTTTACATTAACCATAGATGCGGAAATAACCGGCAATGGACCGCTGTGTCTCAAGAACATGAACAACCAGCGTTGCACATTTGTTCTGCCTCATCTGAATACGAACTTTCACGGGCGACTCCTTTTCACGCAGTGGTCCAATCTTGAAACGCAGACGGTGCACCAGACCTGCTGCAAGATATCCGACGCCCGTAATCTTGGCGGCGAATATACGGCTTCCTCAGATTGCTTCAATGCGATAGAGTTCTCCAAGCATCCATGCATGCTTGTTGTTAATGATGTTGCGTTTACTGATCCTACAAGGGGAATGTATTTAAAGGATGGTGTACGGTTCGATGTCGCATCCGGGAAAACGTTGAGTCTTGCGAACCAGATTACGTATGAAGGCGTATTCGAGAAGACGGGGGACGGCATGCTTGAACTAGCAGGATCTTGCAGATTCATCGACGGCAGACAGGATACAGCTCCGGTTGCAAGCTCAAATGAACTTCATGTTCTTGCTGGTAGCCTTAAAATTTCCTCCAAAACGGCGGCAGATGGACTGTCGGTCATCTTTGCGGAGGGAACCAAGCTCGTAATCCCGGCAGATGCTGAGGGTGGCTATTACAATGTGAAATGGTCGAATCCGCTTGTTGTAAACACGGAGGACGGAACGCTTCCGGTTGAAATGGATTTCACCGGAGAGGCAAGCTCAGACAATACTGAAGTGACGATCTGTACATTCGCTGCAGCGGCGGCAGAAAAGATTCCGCTTTCACTATTCAAGATAGCAAAGCCTTCAAATGGATGTACGGTTAAGTCCTTTGTGAAAAAGATCCTTCCCGGCGGCAATGTTGCATATGTGGTAACAGTTGGCTCTGTTGGTATGCAGGTGATAGTCCGCTGATTTTCAATTGCGGCAATCCATCAATATGGCATTTTTCTTAATTGGGACAACGGGCGTCTCGCTCGTTGATACCCTGGACAGTCATCCTACCCGTTCTCCAAGGGACAGTGTAATAATTTTGATGGGTGAAAAGCAAAGAGGAAAGAAGGGACAGGGAAGCTGGTCGGTTGTCAGCATTAATGCTGGTTCTTGAATCTAGTCGATCATGCAAAAAGTGCGTACTGACTCTCGACGAAGTGCGTACTGACCCTCTGAATTGCCCGTACAGGACAATCCATTTAGGAGTACAGGACAATCCATTTAGGAAAGTGCTTAGGGAAAAGTCGTTTAGGAGTACAGGAGAATTCGCTTACCCTTACAGGGAAATTCGCACCAAAATGGTAGGGCGGCCTCTCCGAGGCCGCCGACTCCCGATACTCGCCGCGACCGCCGCCGTACGACCAGTTTCTTCATGCGCGTTTTATTTTCGTCATGGGGCGTTTTGCCGCCGAACCGGGAGGGGCAGCGTCCCCGCTGCCCGATTCGTCGTTGCACGGGCAACGAGGACGTTGCCCTCCCATCTTTTTACTTTCCTCTCACGCTGACGGGGTTCGACTGAAATTTTGCGGGGACAAGACCCCAAAAGTTGACATGCTCACTTGGGCTGATTTGTGTAGGCTTACATGAAAGAGGCTCAAAAGTCCACTAAAAAGCGGAAAACCGCCATAAAGTCGAAGGAATAACGAGACGCAAATCCAAGTGTACAAGAACACTACTGTTTTTCAGCGAAATAAAACGTGTTTTTTTTTTGTGTACTTGGATTTTTGTAATTATATAATTAAATATATACACATATATTATATATAATCTACTTACTTATAGACCAGTTTCTGGCAAATCTAAGTGCACATCCAAGTACACAATCCAAGTACACAATCATTTGTGCACTTGGATTTGCTTCAAGGCGCTCGGTAAAGGGCGTTTTGAGGGTCAGGTGACCTTCAGTGCAAGGGTCACGCGACCCCCATGGCAAGGGTCACATGTCCTTTGGTGCAAGGGTCACGCGACCCTTGTGCTAAGGGTACCGCGACCCTAAGTCATAGGACTTAGGAGGCTGGACACTAGGACTTACGCTCGGGGCAATGGGAGGGCGAGCGTCCTCGCGAGCCGCTTTTGCTGCGGTTCCAACATGGGACGACTCACGAGTACGTCCGCACTCCCAGGTCGTTTTTGTGGGGACAATCCCTTTGGAGATAAAGAGAAAGCGTTCAATTAATCTAGTATTTACCGACTCTTTTTAACTTATTATACTTTTTCGAAGGGTGTGTCCCTTGATTTTCCAAGGGGAAGGATGGATTTTGCAGAGCACTTAAGGCCTTGCATGCGGAATATGTGCGGATTGCGGCGGCAAAAGGGCTGAAAAAGCAGACTTTGTCGGCGGCATCGATACTTGAAGAACATTCCGGCGGCGATGAAAGAATCAGGATCTATCGTGAAATCCTGCGGCTTGAGAAGGGCGGCATGACCGCGAAGAAAGCGATATCGGCAATGATGCGCGGCACATATTCAGCGAGAATGCGCGGTGTCAAACCTGAAACCTGGCGCCGCTACTACAACGATTGGAAACGGCATCGAGTGACGCCTGACAGTGTGGATAGGACTGTGGATAGGACAGGGTTGACTGTGGATAGGACTGTGGATAGGACTGTGGATAAGAAACTCAAATCATCGACCAGTGAACAGATCCTGAGCCTTTTGGCAAAGAATCCACGGGCAACGCAGGAAGAGTTGGCGAGAACTCTTGGTCTTTCAACACGTGGAATCGAATATGTTATCGGAACATTGAAGAAAGCCAAGCGTCTCAGAAAGGTGGGCGGCAAAAGGTTTGGACGATGGGAGATTTTGTAGTTCTTAAAACATAGTCGTTGATTATCTGTGCGTAGCATGATATCATTCTTCTCCATGTTGCCTTGATGCTCATTTGTGTATCCTTTCGTTTGTAGCAAAACCAAATTATGCACGACTTTTACATCAAGGCAACGCTTTATATTATGTGCGCATATGCAATAGTTGCTAAAAATGGGGGGGGG
>SUVZ01000247.1 GCA_015061765.1 Lentisphaerota bacterium | reverse complement strand
AGACGATTTTTCCGCCCATCTGAATTTCGCCGTTCCGATCTATCCTGCGTATGTGGCGGACGACGGTGTGACGGGGCCGAATGCGCGCGGCGGCGACGGTGCGGCGATCCTGCCGGAGTTCAAGTTCGACTCCAAGACGCCGCCGATGTTCATGCTGCACGGCGACAAGGACAGATATTCGCCGATGGCGTCGGTGTTGATCTACACCGAACTGCACAAACGGAAGATTCCTGCGCAGTTGTTTGTATACGGGAACGTCTCGCACGGTCTAGGCAACACGCCGAACGCGAAGGGCTGGCAGAGACGTATTACAGATTGGTTCGACAGCATCGGATTCTAAAGGAGGTCAACGCATGACATACATATCATTGTTTTTTGCCGCGGTTCTTTCAACTGGCGTGGAAATTCCTGAGGGTGGCGTGCCAATGTATCGTGGCGGACTTCAGTACACTGTCCGCATGGAGAAGGCGCCGTCGTCGATAGACGATACCGCCACGTATCTGAAATGGAAATGGCGGACGAATCTTGCAGATCCGAACACCGGGCTCGGCAATGACGCCCTCCGCGCAGGCGTGAAGAGGATTGCCGAAGAATCCGGATGGAAAAGCGGCAGGGAAGACTGGTACGACGTTGCGGCGAGATGCTTCGACTATCTTGTGGACAATGTTGCGATCGGCTTTTCCAAGTACGACTTGTTCCCCGCGATTTCGGCTTGGAACCGCCATCAGCGGCCGATGCATGCGATACTGTGGGACCATGCGGAAGACGTGGACAACAGGCATTCTCCCGGATTGCGCGAGGCTATCGCAAAGATGTCAGCCGAAGGCCGTGCCAAAATCGGCAAGGACTTCGACCATTCCGCCCCTGATTGGGTCGATATACTGAGACTGGGCTTCCCCGGCATGAAGGCGCGAGCCGATTCCTACACGCAGGACACTCCGTTCTACCGGGCCGAGAGGCGCGCCGCAGCAGCGATGATGCGCTTTCTGGACCGTCTGGTTGAAACCGCCCGGAAACATCCCGACGCCGGTTCTCCCAGGCTGAGACGAGCCATCGCTTCGCTGGAGCGTCTCCGCGTCGGGCCTCCGCAGTCCGTGTTCGACATAATGCAGTTCACGATGGTGTATTTCATCCTCTCCGAACCGCTGAACTACTTTCAGGTGCGCACGTTCGACAACATAGATGTCCGCTGGTGGCCCTACTACCAGGCGGACATTGCCGCCGGGCGCACGACCGAAGAGCAGTTCCGCGAGGATTTCCACCATTTCCTGTGGCAGTTCGGTTCTATCGACAACTACTACGGACATCCCATCTATCTTGGCGGAACGAACAGGGATGGTTCCACCGCCTACAATCCGCTTTCGATGATAATCCTCGATGTCATGGAGAAGACCGCTCTTCCCACGCCGAAATTCCAGCTGAAGATGGCGAAGAACACTCCGGACGAGATATGGCGGAAATCGCTGGACATGCTCCGCAAGCACTGTCCGCTCTGCCTGATGAGCGAGGAGAACATGGCGCGCTCCATGAAGCCGGTGGGGCTGACCGACGAGGAATGCCGCGATCTGCTGATCTGGGGATGCTTCGAGTATCTGCCGAGGGCAAAGGGGAATTGCACTTGCGCAACCCGCATCTATCTGCCGCAGCCGGTCATTGAGCTTATGGGGAAAGCTGCGGACGGCGGTTTTGCGCCCGGCACGTTTAAGGAGTTCAAGAGCGAGTACTACCGCATACTGCATGCAAACACCGACCGTACTCTTGAACTTGTGCGCGAGACCGAACGCCACCTGGCCGAGGTGAATCCCGCCCTGATGCTGTCGTTGGCGGTAGGCTCCGCGATGGAGAAGGGCGTGGATGCGTTTTCGCTCGGCTACAGATACAACTACACCGCCATTTCCGAGTGCGGTTTTGCGACGGCGGTCGATTCTCTTCTTGCAATCAAGGAGTTCGTGTACGACCGCAAGGTGGTTTCGCTGAAGGAGCTTGGCCGCATTCTGGCGGCGGACTGGAAGGGGCATGAGGAGCTGCGGCTTCGCATGAAGAACTCCAAGCTCAAATGGGGTTGCGGAAATCCAGAGGCCGACAAGCTCGCAAAGGAGGTCATCGAAACATTCACCTCCCGCATTGTGGGCAAGCCGAACAGCCGTGGCGGGAAGTTCGTGTGCTATGGCCTGAACTCGAAAAGCTTCATCAGCGCAGGCATGGCTGCTGGAGCAACGCCGGACGGACGCAGGAACGGCGATCATTACTCCAAGAACATGGCGCCAAGTGTCGGAGCCGAGACGGAAGGCGTTTCCGGCTCCATCAAGAGTTATGGATCCATCGCTCCGGAGAACTTCCCGTGCGGCAGCATCTACGACATGATGATACATCCCTCGATTGTGGAGGGCGACAAGGGTCTGGATGTGTTCAGGATGATCATAGAGCGCTTTTTTGCGGTCGGCGGCGTCGCCGCAAACATAAACGTCGTTTCCCCTGAAACCCTACGTGATGCACAGAAGCATCCAGAGAAGTACGAAAATCTCCAGGTGCGCGTCGCCGGATGGAACATCCGCTGGAATGACATCCCGCGCAAGGAACAGGATGAGTACATCGCACGCATTGAAACGGTAGGAGGAAGCCTATGAAGTTCACAAGAAAAGATTTTATGGCATCTGCGGCGGCGTTTGCCGTAAGCCCGATGCTGGCTGATGGCGGCAGGAAGATTAAAACGCCGCTGATGCTTGATACGAAGCGCATGGCCATTCATGACGGGCCGGGGATACGCACCACGTTCTTTGTGAAGGGGTGTCCGCTCAAGTGCATCTGGTGCCACAATCCGGAATCCATATCTGCCAAGCCGCAGTGGGCAAGGTTCCAGCATCTGTGCCGAAAGTGTGCGAAATGCACGATGGACGAGGCGACGTGTCCGACGAGGGCGCTGAAGCTCTACGGAAAACCGATGTCCATGGACGATATTGTCGCAAAGGCGCTGGAGGACAAGGCGTTCTATGACGAATCCGGCGGCGGAGTGACGCTTTCCGGCGGCGAACCGCTGTTCTTCTGGGAGTGGGCGGTCAGGCTGTTCAGGAAGTTCAAGGAGAAAGGGCTCCATACGTGCATGGACACGTCGCTTTACGCGCCACCGGCGGCGATTGAGGCCTTGCTTCCGTATGTGGACATGTGGCTTCCAGACTACAAGGCGGAGGATGACTCCCTGCACAGGGAACTTACAGGCGTATCCAACAGAATCATAAAGAAGAACCTTGAAAGGCTGGTGGCGGCGAAAGCCAGGCTTGAGGTGCGCATGCTCGTAGTTCCGCGGCATACGGACGGCGCGGATATCGTCGCGCGGCACAAGTACATCAAGTCGCTCGGAATCCCCGACGAGTCGGTGGTGGAGCTTAAATATCTCGACTATGCGCGCTCCAAGTATCTCGCTCTGGGAATGAAGGACACAATGCCCTAACAAGCTTACAAGAGAGGAGAATTTTGGATTTCACCTCTTGACTAAATGCACACATGAGATATACTTGGGGACAAAAATTTTCAAGCAGACGGAAGGATTCTTCAATGTTGAGAAAAATGGCATCCATACTTCTTGTCGGATTCATTTCGGCGTTCTCATCTGCAAACGCCGCAGATGTGGATGTGTGCTTCATGCCAGGGGCATGGAGCTCCAACGACTGGATTGTCATAAAAGGCCCGCGCTGGGACTACAAGCACGGGTTTGTTCAGCGGGCGAACTGCATCGAGAACGAATGTCCCGACGTGCCGGGTGACGTGGTTTACAAGAAGTATCACAGCAAGGTGTACTCCGCCATGGTCCACAGGGAGAAGGCGGCGGCGGGGCAGACCGTTTCGTCGACCATGGGGTTCGACCACCGCATGGCTCCGCTCATCGTTATCTCGGAGAAGCTGGACAGGACTCCGGAGGGAGAACCGGTATTCGGCGAGCACTGGGAGATCGTGCTGTATGATCAGGGATTGAACGTGTGGCATCACATGATCCGCGACGGCAAGCCGTTCTGGTACAAGGCCGCATACCTTAAGGTCCCGTTCAGGAAGGATACGCCCTACAATGTCGAGGTCAAGGTCTCCAAGACAAACAAGGGCGTCAAGGAGATGATGGTCAGGTGCGGCGGATATGAGATGGGCTACATTGACAACGATCTACCCGAGACGTTCTACGCCGGCATAATCGGCTGTGAGGGGCGCAATCGGTTCTACGATTTCAAGATAAAGTGATTTCGGGAAACGGCAGAACTGGGCAGGGCCGGAGATTCCGGCAGATCCGCGGCGTCAGGATTCTCCACGAGGATCCTGATGTCATTGTCGTGGAGAAATCGGCCGGGATACTTTCATGCGCCACGAGGCGTGGCGGCGAACACACTGTTGAGGATGCCCTGAACGACTATGTCAGGAAGGGACAGGCCCGCAGCAGGAAGCAGGTCTATCTCGTGCACCGGCTTGACCGTGAGACCTCAGGCGTGATGATGGTCGCGAAGACTCCGGAGGTACAGGAGTATTTCAGGTCCAACTGGAATGAACTTACCGAAAAAACCTACCTTGCGCGCGTGCGCGGGTCTCTGGATGAGAAGGAAGGTGAGTATGAAAGCTATCTGGCGGAGGATCCCAAGACTCTTCGTGTGAGGTCAGTGAAGAATCCAAAGTACGGAAAGCTTGCGCGGACGCTGTACAGGGTGCTGTCCGAGGGGAAGGGCACCTCTCTTGTCGAGGTTCGGCTCAAGAGCGGACGCAAGAACCAGATACGCGTGCACTTCTCCGAGAACGGACATCCGATCGTGGGCGATTCCCGCTATGGACGTGATCGCGGCGATCTTATGCTTCATTCGTGGAAGCTGTCTTTTGTCCATCCGCACACAGGCAGGAAAATGTCATTTGAGACGGATCGTCCACCGTTCGCCCTTGATTCGGCAAAGGGGGAAAGTCCGTCCGAAACGGTTGATTCTAAATCCAAGCGAAAGGAACGAGATGAAAAACAGAAATAGTGCAGCCGCAACGTTCGTCTTTGCCGTTGCGGCATTGGCGGTCACGGTGTCGTTCGCGGCCACGGAACGCGAGTATATCTGGCCGGACGGCAAGATGCCCGATGCCCAATCCCATCAGGTCGGAGCCACGACCGCAGAGCAGAGGTCTCCGGGATACAATGCCGACAACTATCGCCGCCCTTATCTGGACTGGTTCGATCCGCCGGCGGCGGACAAGCGGACGGACATCTGCATGATTCTCATATCGGGCGGAGGATACAAGTGCTGCTGCGATGTCGGGCTTGTCGAGCGCTGGCGCAAGAAACTGACGGCCATTGGCGTGAACTGCGTCTCCCTGACGTACCGCACCCCGCGTCCGAAGGGGATTCCGATCCATCAGACGGCATGGGAGGATGGCCAGCGCGCAGTGCGCCTCGTCCGCTCGCAGGCGGCGAAGCGCGGGTTCAATCCTGAGAAGATCGGCACCATCTCGATGTCCGCAGGATCGCATCTTGCGACGCTTCTCGCGACCAGTTCCCAGACTCCTGCATATGCGCCTGTCGATTCGCTGGATACGACCACGCCCTGCCACATCAACTGGGCGATAACCTGCGCCATCGCATACGCCCTCACGGATGGCATCGGGGTCGCCAACACGCGAAACGGAAATGCGATTGACGTCAAGCTCGACTCAATATTCAGGTTCGATTCAAAGACGGCTCCCATGTGCATGTTCCATGGCGGACTCGATCCCTACGCGCCGGAGGCCTCCACGCAGGTGTACCGTCAGCTGCGCAGGATGAAGATCCCCGCAGAGCTGCACCTCTACGCCGATCGCCGCCACGGCTTCTTCGGCAAGGCGGACAGGGGCGAGTACGCCACCGGATACGACAACTGGTTCGGACGCGCCGCCGAGTTCATACGCCAGATGAATTTCGACGGCCGCCGCGGTCCGGAGGTCGAGCTCATGTCCAGGTTCCCGGACGACTCCGCGCGCGGCGGGTACTCCAAGGAGGACGTGTGGCCGAAAGGGCATATGCCTGACGTGCAGACGAACCAGTGCAAGCCGTATCTTGAGTGGCACATGCCGAAGGA
>SUVZ01000246.1 GCA_015061765.1 Lentisphaerota bacterium | reverse complement strand
TGGAATGCGGCGGTCGGGGCCGAATTCCTGTTTCGTTATGCTGTTCCTCAGCGAAGCGTATATTTCCAGATATTTCATGCGCCGAAGTATACCATGGCGCAGATAGCCTGTCTATACAGGGATTGCGACATAAATCGTCCTCGTGATATAATGAAACGAAAAGGAGGATTGTATCTATGCAAAAAGAGCACAACAATTTGACGAAGGGTCGTTTTTCTGCAATAGATATTCTTGCGGAGGCCATGTCATGAAGAAGCAGCTTGCAGCATGCCTTGTCGGGCGCTTCAATATCTCGTACATGAAGATGTTTTCAATCCTTGCCGCGGTTTGCGCATGGAGCGCGGCGGTCTCGGCGGCGGATATTGCGTTCTATCCGTTCACCGACGGCGAGATCGGCGCGGATGCGGTCTCGGTGCCGCTGCTGAACGAAGTGGACGGTGATTTGTGCCCGGGTTCCGCCACTATAGTTGTCGGGGTGGGAGCGAGCGCGAGTTTTATGGACGACATCCCCGGCCGTTATCTCTACACGAATTCGACCTGGCGCGCCGACTGCGTCTACCGGACAGACCTGTACCGGTCGCTTAAAACGACATGGGTCACCAACGAGCCTCAGAAGATCGTGTCCGGCGTGAGGACCGTGTTTCCCGGTTTGGGCAATGAGCTCAACCGGCTCGACGGCTGGACGGTGGAGTTCTTCTTCAAGTTCGACGAGCTTCTGATGGCTGACGGCCTCCAGAATATCTCTTTCGGCGACAGTGAGAACATTACCGTATGTCTCGAAAACAAATACGAGAACGGCACGAACAAGACGGTGCGTGTGTTTTACGGAGGCGAGTACAGCAAAAATGTGATGCTCGATATTTCCGGCGGCGGAGCGAGCGGCAAGGCGATTCTTCCCGGCATTTGGCATCATCTTGCCGTGAGTTACACGGCCTCGACGAAAACGATTGCGGTAATTCTCGATTATAACCATTCCGGTTCCGTTTCCGTAGTCTCTCAAACGACGAAACCGGGGGAGGGTGATTTTGTTCTCGGCCATAACAACGGCAATTTTGCCGCCCGGTTTGCGGCGTTTCGCGTGACCGACCGCGTTCTTGCCGCTTCCGAACTGATGAGGGCTTCCGCCATGCCGCCGGCTCTTCCCGAGACGCGCTTCCATTGGTCGTTCGAAAAGGAAAGTCCCGGTCAGTCCCTTGGAACCGTGATGAACGAGGCTTCGTGGCGTTCCGCCGTGGAAGGGGACGGGACGAACCAGTATACGTATGCGGTTGACGGCGCCCCAGCTTTCGCACCGACCGGAGACGGTGTGGTCACGCCGCTGACGTGGTCGTATTCCGACGCATCGATCGGCACACTCACAATGGACTGCCATGCCTCGAATGTCACCCATCGAAAGCAGTCCGCGGTGAAGTTTGCCGATGGAACGATGCGTGCAAACACCGTGTGCGCGTTCGTTCAGGCGGGACCGAAGAACGCCCCTGGAGATATTTTCGGGAAAGGCCCTTCGTTCGTCATGTCCGACGCGAAAGCCCTCTCTTCCTCCGACTTCACGGTCGAAGCGTACTGGCGGCCCGATGTTGACGGATGGAGAGTGGTCCTCGGAAACGACGCGGGCGGTCGCTACCGGACGTCTGTATTTGGGGTCAAAGGTGCGTTCGTCAGTGATGTCCCCGGGTGGATCGACACCTCGTATGCGTGGAGTCTCGCTTTCAACATGGACAGGTTCGATTTCAACCTCTACTGTGTCGTCGACAAGGCGGACGGGAGCGGTTTTGCCAAATGCGAATACTGGAACATAATGCGTTCCGAGTATGCCGACAGATGCAACGATGGTGCGATGCACCATTACGCCGTCGTATATCGCGAATCGGACGGCGGAAAACCCAAGATACGCATTTATATCGACCATGTCGAGGCTAAAGTTCTGGAGCTGGACGGACCGCTCGTCGACTGTCCGTCCCTAATGAGGGATGTAGCCTTCTCGCTTGGCGGCGAGAATCTCAACAATCATCCGATGCAAGGCTGGTTCGACGAAGTCCGATACACGGCGCGCGCACTCGATCCGGAAGATTTTCTCGTATATGCGAAATACGGCAGATTCAGCATTGTCGTCCGCTGACGCGCGCATTCGCAGGCGCGTGCGCCTGGCGTTGATTGCGGTTTGTGCGGCGGCGGTCGCGCATCCGGTCTGTGCGGAGGATGTTTTTGCGTCGCTCGACACCGCCGCCAGCGTTGAAACCTTGGAGCTTGATCGGTTTAAGCCGCGTCCGTATGCAGGCGGCTTCGCCCTTGAAGACCGCGAGTACGTCTGCCGGCCGCGAAGCGGCGAAGAAACGAAATGCGGCGTCATGTGGAGCGTACCGCTCGACCAGAAGGTGCCGGAGCCGGTCAGAATCAGTGCGGACGGCAAAGTGGAAAAGTCCGGCGGAACCGGCGAAGTGCTCATACACGTCGATGTGTCTTATGCCGACGGCGACCATCTTTGGGGGCGCAAAGCGTTTTTCCCGGCGACGCCGTGTGAATGGACAGGCCGCACGGTGACGCTGATTCCGCCCAAACCCGTCAAGCGCCTGTTCGTGCATCTGATGGCGCGGAACGATTCCGCATTGTGCGTCCGCTTCCGTTCCCCGAAGGTGGAGCTTCTGGGGACGGACGGCAGTTCCGCCAACTTCGACGGCATTCCCGTGAAGACGGTTTCCGCGCCCGATTCGCCTTGCTTTCTTCTGCGCGACGCCAAGGTCGGCGGAGGGTTCTGCCGCGTCGCCGGCGCCTCGAAGGGCGTGCGCCTTGACGTGAAGCGCACGATGCGCGACGGAGCCGAGTTCTTCGACGTTGCCGCAGAGTCCGTGCAGGGCGGCGATCGTGCGCTCACGCTTGTATGGGCCAAGCCTCTTGGCGGCGCGAAGCGCCTGTACTTCGATGCGCCGCGGTCCCGGATTGACGTGACCGACTCCGTTCTCGACCTGCGCGACGTCTCCGCCGCACCCTGCGGCGCCGGCTCTTTCTCGCGCTGGCCGTTCATCGCCGCATCGGTTGACGGTCGGGGTGTCGCGATCGCCTTCGATCCGCGCCGGCCCGCCTTCTCCCGCCTCTCCCTGCACGGCGGCATGCGCCTTATGTATGCCGCATTCGACTTCGCCCTTGTACCCGAGAAGAATTCCGCCCGCTTTGGTTTTGTCGTCTTTCAGTTTCCCGCCGCCGACGGTTTCAGAGGGGCGCTTGCCGCCTATCAGCGGCTCTTCCCCGAGTACAATCAGGTCAAACAGACGAGGCAAGGCAACTGGATGGCGTTCAAACCCATATCTGGCGTGGCGGACTGGGAGGACTTCGGCTTTGCAATAAAGGAAGGCGATGGCGAGACGGATTGGGACGACAAACACGGCATCACCACCTATCGCTACACCGAACCTACGACATGGTGGATGCCTGTCAAGGGACAGGATGGACGCAGTCGGGCCACCATGCAGGAGTGCATTGCCGAGGCCCTGCGCATCGCCGAGATACCGCACGGACAGCGCGGATACAATCCGCTGGCCCGCGCCTGGAAACGCTGCCGGATTCTCGACAAAGACGGCAACCCTTGCGGACGAATCCTCGACACCCCCTGGTGCAACGGAATCGTCTGGAACATGAACTGCGCGCCCGGACAGGGGCCGGACTGCGAGTTTGCCGCCAAGATCGGCGACGGGAGTTTCGCCGCTCGTTACCGCGGCGGGTTTCCGGAGGGGCTTGACGGCGAATATGTGGATTCGGCCGAGCTGTATGTCACCGCGCCGCTCGACTTCAACCGCAAGAACTTCGTCGGCATGGATACGCCGCTCGTATTCTCGTCAGGCGACTTCCGGCCGTGCGTCTTCAAGGGGATGATGGGCTACGAATACGTGCGCGGGGCATGGAGCCGCGCGCGCGCCATCGGCCGTCGCACGATGGCGAACGGCACGCCTCTTGCGTGGTGGTGGCTTGCGCCGCACCTCGATGTGATGGGTACGGAAATCGACTGGGGGCGCAACGGGGGATGGACGCCGTGGACCGACGCCGCCTTGATGTATTCACGCTGCCTTGCCGGAGCGAAGCCGTTCTGTTTTCTGATGAACACCGACTTTGAAGCGTTTACCCCGGATAAGGTTGAAAAGTACATGCAGCGCGCTCTTGCTTACGGTATGTACCCAGGATTCTTCTCGCCGATCTCGTCCAGCAAAAACCACTATTTCGCCAATCCTGACTGTTACAACCGCGACCGGGGGATTTTCAAAAAATATCTGCCTCTGTGTATCCGCGTGGGCGAGGCGGGGTGGCGCCCGGTGAACAGACTGCTCGCCTCCGATAGCCCCGATATCGTGACCGAACAGTTCGGAGAGCGCTATGTCACGGTGTACAATCTCTCCGCCGGAAAGAAGTCCGCCACGCTCACCTCGCTTTCCGGCAGGACGTGCGCGAAGGAACTCATTGGCGGCGTCGAATGGATGTTTGACGGTGGTCGGCGTCTCGTGGAGATTCCGGGCGAGACAGTGCGTGTTCTTGACTTCGCCCCGTGACGAGGCTTGCACATTCTGAAATTTGTGAAACTTCTCTGTCGTGTGGGCGGTGGGCCGAACGGTTGGAAAACCCGGCTTGACATCTTGTCTATACATGTGTTGCGGGGGATTCTGCCGACGTGATACAATCAGCGGTATTGAAAGACAAATAGCGCTTCTGCGCAGAAAGTGAAAATGGACGTGATATGGATAAGCTAAAAGCGATGGCGGCGGTTGCGGTTTTGCTCTGCGGTGAAACCGCTTTTGCGGCCGGCGTGTCGGCCGGATGGGGTGATTCGAGCGGGGCGCATGGCGATGTCCGCAGGGTCGTTCAAAGTGGAGCGGACGATCCTGCATTTTCGCCGGCATATTTTTGGCTTTGGAACGACAGGCTCGATCCGGTCAAACTCTGCGCACAGCTTGAAGATATGCATGCGCATGGTCTGCGCAATGTGTGCATACATCCGATGCCTAAGGCTTTCCGTCCGGTGTGGTGTTCCTCGAAGATGGAGCCGGACTATCTTACTCCGGAATTCATCGATGTTTACGCGAAAGTGGTGCGCCGGGCGGGTGAACTCGGCATGCACACCTACCTTTACGATGAGGGCGGCTGGCCGTCAGGCGGCGCCTGCGGGCTCGTTGCCGCCGCAGACAGGGACGGCAGTTTCGCGCCTCGCGAAATCGCGCTTGGCAAGGATGGCGATGCTGTTGTGCGAAAGCGTCCTTATCCGCAAGGTCGCGCCGCCTATCCTTCCGTTGTCGAGAAAGGCACGACGCGGAAGTTCATCGAGCTGACCCACGATGCGTATGCGAAGAGGCTTGGAAAGGATCTGGGCACCACATCCCGCATCGTGTTCACGGATGAACCGAGCCGTCCCGCGAACCGGCCCGGCGCATCGCTTGGATGGACGGCGGATTTCCATGAGGTGTTCAAGGACAAGAAGGGCTACGACATAATGCCGCACATGGCGGAACTCATCAGGAGGTACAACGACTCCGACGACAGGCTTGCAAAGTTGAGGATCGATATTCATGATGTCATGGCCGATCTGTTTGTGGATCGTTATCTTCTCCCGCTTCGCGACTGGTGCCGTGCGCACGGCGTCCTTTCCGGAGGACATCTCAATGGCGAGGATGTTCCGGAAAAGGCGGCCGAATACGGGCATGGAAGCGTGCTTCGCAGTCTGCGCGCGATGGATGTTCCGGGAGTGGACACGATCTGGCGCCAGCTTTTTCCGTCGGTTGCGGGTATGCCCGCCGTTACGCTGGATTTCCCCCGGTATGCTTCTTCCGCCATGCACCAGAACGGCGGGCGTTTCGCCCTTTCTGAGTCCTTTGCGATATATGGTGATTCCGTGACTCCTGCGCAGATGAAGTGGGTAATAGATTATCAGATGGTGCGCGGCATCAACACCTTTGTGTTTGGCGCCTATGCGCAGTCGAATGCAGGGCAGTGGATGACGGCGTATGAGCCTCATTCAGGGCCGGTTGCTCCATACTGGGATTTCCAGCCGCACTGGTTCAAGTATGTTGAACGTTCGTGCAGGTTTGTGTCGCAGGGGCTCCCAGGAG
>SUVZ01000245.1 GCA_015061765.1 Lentisphaerota bacterium | reverse complement strand
GCATCTGCCACACGGTCCGCACGGCTCGCAAGATGATCGAGCGTCAGGCTCCAGAGGTGTGGGACGTCCTGGACGAGGTGATCAAGGACAAGACAGTGTTCCTGAACCGCGCTCCGACGCTCCACCGCCTTTCGATCCAGGCGTTCGAGCCCGTGCTCGTCGAAGGCAAGGCGATTCGCCTCCACCCGATGGTGTGTACGCCGTTCAACGCCGACTTCGACGGCGACCAGATGGCCGTGCACGTGCCGCTTTCCATCGAGGCCCAGATGGAATCCCGCCTCATGATGCTTGCGGCCACGTCAATCTTCAGCCCGGCGTCCGGCAAGTCCGTGATGACGCCTACGCAGGACGTCTGCCTTGGCCTGTACTTCCTCACGACGCCCGGTCAGCAGGATAAGTTGGCGGGCAAGATCGCAGGCAAGGTCAGCTTCGCCGAGGAGCATCTTCCGCTGTTCAACGACATCGGCGAGGTCGAGTTCGGCATTGCCGAGGGCGCGATTTCGTACCACAGCGTCATCCGTCTGCGCAACCCCGACTTCGGACATCCCGAGCGTCCGCACGGCGACCCGTCCAGGCGCACGATCGAGACGACCGCGGGCCGCGTGATCTTCAACGCGATCTTCCCGGAGGAGATGGGCTTCTGGAACGACAAGGTCACCAAGTCCACCGTCGGTAACCTCATCCTCGACTGCCACCGCGTGGCCGGTCACGATGTCACGGTGAAACTGATCGACGACCTAAAGAACCTCGGCTATAACTACGTGACGATTTCCGGCGCGTCCATGGGTCTAAAGGACATGATCCGTCCTGCGGACAAGGATGACGTCATCGCGAAGGCCCGTCAGGAGGCCGAGAAGGTCCAGTCCCAGTTCCAGCAGGGTGTCATCACCGACGGCGAACGCCACAACAAGGTGGTCGACATCTGGTCTGCGGCCACGGAGAAGATCGGCGAGGATCTCTACAAGACGATCGACCGCAACGTCTCCAAGGAGAATCCGAAGCCGACGGAGCTCAACCCGGTGTTCATGATGGTCGACTCCAAGGCCCGTGGCTCCAAGCTCCAGATCCGTCAGCTCGCCGGCATGCGCGGACTCATGGCGAACCCGTCCGGCGACATCATCGAACGCCCGATTACCGCATCCTTCCGCGAAGGCCTCTCGGTTCTCGAGTACTTCATTTCGTCCCACGGTGCGCGTAAGGGTCTTGCCGACACCGCTCTCAAGACGGCTGACGCAGGCTACCTCACGCGTAAGCTGGTGGATGTCTCCCAGGATGTCATCATCTCCACCGAGGACTGCAACACGGTCAACGGCATCGAGGTCGAGGCCATCGTCGAGGGCGACGAGGTCAAGGTTACGCTCGCACAGCGCGTTCTCGGCCGTACCGCTCTCTATGATGTCGTGGACTCCGCAAAGAACGTCATCGTTCGCGCCCACGAGATCATCGACGAGGAGGCGTGCAAGGCGATCACGAAGTCCGGCATCGAGAAGATCTGGATCCGCTCCGGCCTCACCTGCGACGCAGAGCACGGCATGTGCGCGAAGTGCTACGGACGCGACCTTTCCACCGGCCGCGAGGTCGAGATCGGCACTGCCGTCGGCATCATCGCCGCACAGTCCATCGGCGAACCCGGCACGCAGCTTACGATGCGTACGTTCCATATCGGCGGCACGGCCTCTACGACGGCCAAGGTTCCTGAGATCGTCCTGAAGAACGCCGGTACCGTCAAGTTCGTCGACGTCCGCAAGGTGCGCAACGACGAGGGACGCGAAGTGGTGCTCAACAAGAACGGCACGATGGAGATCTGGTCGAAGGAGGGCACGCGTCAGGACACCTACTCGCTCCAGATGGGTTCCGAGCTCCTCGTCGAGGACGGCGCGACCGTCAAGGCAGGGCAGAAGGTCGCGGTCTGGGATCCGCACTCCGTGCCGGTCCTTTCCGAGGCTCACGGTACCGTCGAGTTTGTGGACTTCGAGGAGGACATCTCCGTCAAGTCCGAAATCGACCGCGCTACCGGCGCCAAGACGCTCGTTGTGCTCCCGACCTCCGACACGAACCTCCATCCGCAGATCATCATCCGCGGCAAGAACGGGGAGATCGACCAGCACGACATTCCCACGAACGCCATCGTCATGGTGACGGACGGCATGAAGGTTTCGCCCGGCATGCTCCTCGCCAAGACGCCCCGTGAAGCCGCCAAGACGCGCGACATCACCGGCGGTCTTCCGCGCGTGGCGGAGCTGTTCGAGGCCCGTCAGCCCAAGGACGCCGCCGAGATCTCCAAGATCGAAGGTGTCGTCGAGTTCGGCGAGAACACGCGCGGCAAGCGCAAGCTTCTCGTCAAGGACGAGATCACCGGTCAGGTCGAGGAGCATCTCATCCCCATGGGCAAGCAGATCGTCGTGTTCAAGGGCGACCGCGTCAAGAAGGGTCAGCAGCTCACGGAAGGCCCGATCATCCCGCAGGAGATTCTCGACGTTTCCGGTCCTCAGGAGCTCCAGAAGTACCTCGTGGACGAAGTCCAGCAGGTTTACCGTCTGCAGGGCGTGGAGATCAACGACAAGCACATCGAAATCATCGTGCGCCAGATGCTCCGCAAGGTCCGCATCACGAACCCCGGCGATACGGACTTCCTCTGGGGCGATCAGGTTACGCGCCAGACGTTCTTGCGCGTGAACGACCAGATGATGATGGAAGGCCGCCGTCCGGCGTCGGCTCAGCCCGCGCTCCTCGGTATCACGAAGGCCGCCCTCGAGACGGATTCGTTCATCTCCGCCGCATCCTTCCAGGATACGACGCGAGTCCTGACCGAAGCCTCCACGATGGGCCGTGTGGACGAGCTCCGCGGCTTCAAGGAGAACGTCATTCTCGGTCACCTCATCCCTGGCGGCACCGGCTTCCCGCTGCATCGCTACCTCAAGCTGCGTCCGCAGTGCGAGCCCATCTCGGACGAGGAGATGGAAGAGCTCCGCAGGGAGGCGAAGGCCAAGCTCGACGCTCTCTTCGGAACCGTTCCTCCGCCGAACGAGGAGGAAGACGAGGATGATGGAGAGGCGTTCCAGCTCGCAACCCCGGAGGCGCTTGCCGCCGAAGAGGCCGCAGAGCTTGCCGCCGAGGCCGAAGAAGCCGAGATGTAAGGTTGGTGGAGGTCAGCAATGGCCTTCGGAATCCCGGAATCCATCATTGATGAGATAAAGACCCGCACGGATCTCTCCGATCTGATAGCGGGCTACGGGATACAGGTTAAACGGGTAGGTGGGTCTTACAAGGCCTGCTGCCCGTTTCATCATGAAAAGACCCCGAGTTTCCACATTCAGCCCGCAAAGGGGTTTTACCATTGCTTCGGATGTGGCGAATCCGGCGACGTCATCAAGTTCGTGATGAAGTATGAAGGTTTGAGCTTCATGGAGGCGGCGCAGAAACTGGCCTCCGCCTGCGGACTTGAGTTTGAGGCGAAGGAAGATCCGGAAGCCGCTGTCCGGAAACGTCTCTTCGTCCTTCATGCGGAGCTTGCCGCATTCTACCGCCGATGTCTCAAGGATGCGAAGGAGGCTGCGCTCGCTCGCGGATATCTTTCGTCCCGGGATCTTTCGGATGAGGTCGCAGAGAAGTTTCAGATAGGCTATGCGCCGCAGAGCGCAGATGCGATGCTCACCTGGGCGAAGAAGCATGGTTTCACGGCGGATGAGCTTGAGGCCGCAGGTGTGCTGAAGCCGCCGCTGTATCGGGACGGAAGCTGGTATTCTCCTTTTGCCGGAAGGCTGATGTTCTCGATCCGCGACCGGCAGGGACGCGTGATTGCCTTTTCCGGCAGAACGCTTGAGACGGACAAGGCCAAGATGCGCGGAGGGAAGTATGTGAATTCCCCTGCCACGCCAATCTTCAAGAAATCGAATGTGCTTTACGCCTTTGACCTTGCCGCCGGAAAGATTGCGAACGCAAAGCCCGTGCGGGAGGCGATTGTCTGCGAAGGGCAGATTGACGTCGTGCGGTGTCACGCATGCGGGTTCGATACGGCTGTCGCGTCGCAGGGAACTGCTTTTACCGATGAGCACGTGCAGATATTGAAGAAGGTCGCCGATGCCGCCGTTTTGGTCTTTGATGGAGATGCCGCCGGACAGAAGGCGACCGTCTCCACCGCAGGCGAGATGCTGTCGGTCGGCATGACTGTGCGTGTCGCGCAGCTTCCCGCCGGTGAGGATCCGGATTCGATGCTCCGTTCCAAGGGTGTCGATGCGTTCAAGGCATGCCTGGACAATGCAGTGTCGATAGTTGCGTTTCAGGTGAGTGTGGCCCGTGCAAAGGAATCGAATCCCGATTCGTACGATGCAATTGCGCGTACCGGGCGCGCCGTTCTGGAGCTTGTCAGGAAGTGCCCCGGCGCCGTCATGCGTGCCGGACTCATGCAGGAGGCGGCGACCCTGCTGAACATACCTGTCTCGGCTCTCGAGGAGGATCTCGCAAGGCTGAGCGAGGAGAGGCCGAAATTTGTATCGGCGGCAAAGAAGGAATGGACCAGACCAAAGCCGTCCGAGACGATGCGTCCAGTGTCCGAAATGCAGAGAGCAGGAGCGTCTGCCGCATCTGAGCAGGAGCGCATTCCGCCAATCGTGGATGAGTGCCGGGAGTCGGTTCCATCGGAGGATGCCGCTGCGCCGGAGAACAATCCGCCGCCGGATTCAGAGATGGTACTGATGGAGTTTCTGTACGGACTGGGGGGTAACGCCCAGATCGCCGATATGCTTGAGAGCTATGCACCGGACGCCCTTTTCGCGCATTACATCACCGGCACATTCGTGCGGGCATATGTCCGGGAGACTCGCGGCGAGGTTGACTCCATCCTGAATCTCAGGAACGAAATCCCTGAGGCGGAGTTTGGGGTGTTGGAGGAGATATTCCTGTCGCAGAACCGTGCAGCTTTCTCCGAACTTGAGCCGGCCGAGAACCTGAGAAAGACCCTTGGGCGACTTTGGTTTGATGCGGTCTGCCGCCGTCTCAGATCGCTGCCGACGGAAGGGGATGCCGAACTGATGCGCCGCCGCAGCAGACTTTCGATGCTTTCGCGGAAGTTCAAGACAAAGCCGTGGCGGGTTGCATGCCAGGAAATGCGCGTCGATGTCCTTGCTGATTGATATAGGTATCGGATGTTTGAATCCTTCCCCTATTGGTCGCTGTGCGCGGAGGGGCTGATGTGCTATAATCGGAGACATGAATAAAGTGAAGCAGATGGCGGCCGTTTCGGAGAGGGAGTTCCGCGAAACGCTTGATGCACTTGGGCTCAACCCCGAATGCGGCGAATGGGACTCCATCCGCCACTTCAACCTTGTGATGGAGCTGGAGGCGCGTTGGGGCGCAAGAATCCCGATGGAGGATGTCGAGAATCTCAAGACGTTTCGGGATTTCTATTTCCGCATTCCTTGCCGTCCTGCGAAGGTGCTTGCGGTCGATGCGGACAATACGCTGTGGAAGGGAATCGTCAGTGAGGACGGAACGGATGCGGTTGTTCCGTACGTGGGCTTTCAGCAGGGATTGAAATCGCTCCGCTCGAAGGGCGTGATGCTTGCATTGTTGAGCAAAAACGATCCTCCGTGCGGCGGCAAGTCGCCGGTCGAAAAGGCGTTCATCCGTTCGGATATGCCGCTGGACCTTTCAGACTTCGCATTCGTCGGAGTAAACTGGGATCCGAAGGCCGGAAACCTTCTTGCGGCGGCGAAATCGCTCAATGTCGGCGTTGACAGCTTCGTATTTGTGGACGACAACCCCCATGAGCGAGGGCAGATGAAGGCGCATCTTCCGTCCGTCATGACGATTGATGATATTGATCCGTGGATTGCATCCGGGATGGATGGTCTGGCCGAAAGTCTCGGCTCCACATATTTCTCCGATGCCGGCAGAACTCAGGAGGACATTCTGCGCGCGCGGAGACCTGCCGTCATTCTGCCGCCGCAGGGAATGGAAACCTCGTTCTCGAAGGCGGAATACCTCAAGACGCTTGAGATCAAGGTGATGCCGTCGTTGGCGACGGATGCGGATGTTCCACGTCTTGCGCAGATGGCGGGCAAGACGAACCAGTTCAACGCCACGACG
>SUVZ01000244.1 GCA_015061765.1 Lentisphaerota bacterium | reverse complement strand
CCGATGCGCATGAACAAAGGGAAATCTCGTCAGGAGGTGGCATGAACCGACCCACACTCATGCACGAAGAGCCAAAAAAAATCACCTTAAATGTGCGTTCAACACTTCACCGATAAGTCTTTGAACATCTTCAAAAACATCCGAATCATACAGGCAGTCTATAAATCATGTCTTCTTGAAGATTATCCTTTTACATGGAAATCACAAATATGGCGACAAGCGCTCAACCTTTTCATAATTCGAATAATCTATATTGCTCAACACCGCCGCTTTGTCAATTCGGTATTCAGCATTACCGGACAAATTGCTCAATGCCGGGTGCTATTTGCAGTGTCTTCCGGACTTCACCTCAATTGGTTTTACCGATCCATCATGTTCAACAAAGAAATCAACCTCCCCCGCCTTAACGTGAGCAGAAGCAACAAAGAGGAAATCCATGAACATGAAGTTCCTGTACGACGAAATTCTCATACACAGAGGTTTAAAATATACTTTTGTCATTTTTGCTAACACCTCTGTCGCTAAATGAGAATATGGTTCGGACTAATTCTCATCCGAATGACTAGCAAGTGACGATGAGGCTACACTTAATTTTGCAAGTGATGGAGTCGACCAAGCTGAAAACAAGGATAAATTCCCAATATCGGCAAATACAAGCCGCTGACCAAACTCTTTTCGGGGCCCCTCCCCAATTATTCCAAGATCGCCCTTACGTCACTCCCCTCACACCTACCTCTCACACTAGCATCTTAACCAACCGCCTCCCCCACATAGATTTCGTCCGCACCGTGATCTTGCGTTCGTATTTCCTTCGCCAGGTCTCAAGCATATTGACGTCTTCTATGGAATCAAAATCGGTAAGCTTCGCCATTCGCCCAATCAGAGCAGTCCGCTTTCTCGCTCCTTCCCCGACAGGCTTGATCACCTCCAGATATATGGCTCGCGCCCTCAACAAGGCCACCTCATCCGATTCGCTTATCATCGTGTCCATCACAACACACCTCGTCGTACTACTTTGCCTGCCACTCTCCGCACAATAATCTTGTGTTACGGCAATCTCAGGACCGCTTTCCTTCCCCATATCCAGCACAGAGGACAGAGGAAGAGGATCCTGAAGCTCGATTATCTGCCGCATACGCTTCGCCGCCGCCTTGTAGGCCATAACCCTCGAATATACCGTATATAACGCAGGTATCTCCATCTGAAGCCATCCTTTTATGCCGGATCGGCGGCCGATTATCGCCCCGCTGTCGTCTCGGACGAGCGAATTGTCGACATAGCACTCCAAATCCTCCATGAGGCTGCCGAACCTGAGAAGATCCTCATTGGAATCCTTCACCCTCTTCCAGGCATTGATGATCTCCTCTCGGGTCGGACACGCATTGCGTGTACTTCGCCTGCGGATTCTGCGCCTCTCTTCGGCCATCGCCTGGCGGCGTGCCTTTTCCTGTCCATAGTAGTATGGTCTCAAAGCCTCATGCTTGGCCCGGTCAATGCGCCTTGTGAGCTCCCTGCGCAGGAAAACCGCGCCAAACCAGGCTATGTCAAAGAACATCGTCACAAAAACCGCCGCATATGGTCCTGGACGGCGAAATTGATCAAGCATCCACTCGCCCTCGGCGAGCGAAACGTTGTTTTTCCGACAGAATGATGCCAGACCGTCGGTCATTTCGCACAGATCGCCGAACGCCTTTCTCCTTGCTATTGCCCGGCGCCGCTTCGATTCGGCCCTTCTTCTGCGCTTTTCGTAGATTTCGCGGGCAACAGGCTCGTATTTGGCCCGCCACGCGTCGAACCTACGCTTCGCCTCGATCTCCGCCTTGTATGCCGATGCATCTGCAGAACCTCCAACATCCGCCGCTTTGGCGCAGTGGCCATCCGTTGCAGCAACATGTTGAGAAGAATACGCCTTTCCGGATATTTCAGATTTTGCAACTGCCTTCACAGGCATCTTTGGACTCCTGCCACTCCGCAAAACCGACTTATTAGCCATTTTATCCATATGCATTTCTCCTTAAAAGGAAAGCGACAGAACTATACCACACCTCAAACGAAAAGTCAAGATTACGGTGCGGATGAAATCTTGGGCGCAGTTTGCCATAATAACGGACACTATCAACAAAGGCAGGCTGTTTCTATTTGCACCCCGTTTGCCAAATACTGGACACTGTCGCTAAAATAAAGGAATGAAAACAATGTCCCGAATGGCTACAAACGAATACATCGGCGCCAAACGCAGGATGTACACTACGGCCGACCGAAAAAAGAGGAGCAGAATCCTGGATGAAGTCTGCGAAACAACAGGGTACGAACACAAATACGCCAATCGGTTGCTGACAGGCAGCAGAAAATTCCGCTAACGCAAAGGACGGGGGAAGACCTATGGCGAAGAGGTTGCCGTGGCACTGAAGAAAGTTTGGATCGAATCCGGATGCCCGTGCCTGCCGTACTTTAAAGCCGAATCCATACGCTGGGTGGACGAATACTCTACGCAAGTTGCACACATAGAGCCTTCCATCCGCGAAAAGATTCTTGCCATGAGCGACCGCACCATGTCACGGATGCTCTCTGGAGAAACAAGGATAAAGCCAGGTTGGTCCAAAGGAAACAGGCGTTCAGGGCGCAGTGGGCGCAATGAAGTGAAAAACAGCACGCCGTGCGCCTCCGGCGAAAGCATCAGGGCCTGCAATGTCCCTCCGGGAGACGTGCAGGTGGATACCTTCGCTCTTGGCGGAGGCGAGAGCGCGGACAACTTCTTCTGGATACTTGATGCATCAGACAGAAAAACGCAATGGACGGTCCTTTGCCCGACATGGAACCGTGGACAATACGCCACATTGGAAGCCCTCAAACACATAGAAGGCAAATTCCCCTTTGAAATCATTTCACTACATTCCGATAATGGCTCGCATTGCATGGAATCCAGCCGGATCGTTTACGATCGCAAAAGCCTTGTCATCATCTGACACTTGACGAAAAGATGACGGTATCCCCTGGATCGAGCCAAAACGTGTCTGAATATGTTGATGCCTGCGCACGTGAACCATCTCTACGCACAAACTCCACGCCATTGACAAACTTCGCCTTGAGCGTAATATCGTCATTGGGGTCTCGATTGACGACCATGAGATATTCCCGTCCGTTGTTTCTAAGCCATGAAACGAGCGCAGTGCCACCATCTGGAACGGAAAACGACTTGACGAACGGCGGCAGAAATTCATTCTTAAAACGCTTTGTTCCAATTGGGACATTGATTCCAGTGTGCCACACTCCAACGACCTCGCACCCCACAAACACATATGCACGTGCCTGAATCTCCTTGTTCATCTCACGGACAAGTTCGAACGCAGGGTGCCGGTGTTCTAGGTAACGAAAGTATTCGAGAGCCTGGGCACCGTAGGCAAGATTGGAATAGTGCTGGAGGCGCAAATGCTCAATTGTCGGCACAGGATAGGCATGACCCGGATGGTGACGGTGTGCAGTCGACAGAGCGAAGGCGAACATCGGGATCTTGCGCTCGCGGGCGAAAGCGCTGACAATCTCCAATGTTTCATACCAGCGTTCCTTCAGAAACACGCGTCCTCCATGCAGGCGCAGGTCGCCATTTTCATGCCCTTTGAAGGAAAGGACCGGATATACATCGAAGCTTATCATTTTCAGCGGCGCGACATCATATAACTTACGCATGTATTCACCGTAGGTTAGGCAACCAGTCAGCATCTTCTGCTTTTTCCAGTCATTGCGGCTCACCAAATCGTAGGCTACTCCAAACAGATTAACATAACACGGATGCTTCGGATCAAGCGAAGCGTACCGATTCACGCAGTCGCGTATGGCTTCCGATTCGCGGATGTGCGGCTCGTCGATGACGAAGTAGTATGCGAGCGCCGGTGAACCCTTGGCCGCCGCCGTGAACTTTTCCGCCAAGTCCGTCATTTTCTTGACATCTCTTCGCAGTCCAATGATCAGCTTGATGCCAGCCTTCTCGGCCAAGGATAGGATATGTCCAATCTGATCTGGTGAATCGCACCCCTGTATCAGATGGGTAAACCCTCCATCCTTCGCTTCGAGGTAGCGTGTCAACGATACGTTCTTGTCGTCAATGGAGCGCCATCCGATTATCGGCAGCGATGCCTTGGCAAAAGTCGGGAGCACCATACAGACCAAAACCGGAGACAGTATCCGCAACATACTTTGAATCGACCGTGCCATTTTGTCTCTTCTGCACAAGACCAACTATTGCAAACCTGCAGTACAGGCTACGCGGAAACCGAAATTGCCTTGGCGGGTTGCCGGCGAGTAACCGTTACGGGTCGCCGCCCGGCAACTGCCCGCCTCATGACTCCACCCTCCGCCACGAAGTACGCGACTCGCTCCTGACGCAGTGTTAACTGTGCCGTTGAGCGCCTTGATGTCGTTCGCAAACCAGTCGAGACACCATTCCCACACATTGCCGTTCATATCGTACAGTCCCCAGGCGTTCGGTGCATACGAACCGACAATGGCCGTGCCGCCGTTGGCAGGGGCTATCGCCGAGTCGGGCGATGATGTTGAATTCGTGACCGGATTTTTCAGATAGCGGCCCAACGAATCAAGATTCATGTCTTTGCCAGAACTTATCTGCATGTCCGAGCCTTCACCCCAATACCCCTCGCCGTTCCCCGCGCGGGCTGCGAACTCCCACTGTGCCTCGGACGGAAGATCGAAGTCAATGCCGGTTTTCGAGCGGAGCAGTCCGAGGAAGGAGTCGCCGTACGGATCGGCAGGATACACACCACTCGTGGCGGAAGCGACGCTCGTTGCCGTTCCCTTCCCCTGACGGATGTCCCTGTAGCTAACCTTTTCCACGGGACGCATCGTCCGGTCTGTGGTGAAATTGGATGGATTGTAGCCGGTAATTTGTTGCCACTGCGTCTGCGTTACTTCACAGACACCAATGTAGTAGTTACAGTTGAGCGTGACCCGATGCGTCGCCTCGCGGTCGGCGTTCCGTCCGTTTTCCGCCACACTGCCCATAGTCCACGTCACGTCCTTAGCCAGAATCTTGCGCATAACAAGCGAAGTCGTCCGATAGTCGGGATTCCCGAAAAGTCCGCCCGGCAGGAAATTGGTAGAAGTGTAGTATCTCTGTGTATTTGGTTTGGCTGCTGCGGAAATATCCACCACCATGTAGTCTGGAGTGTTGTCGAGCGCCCATGCCGTAACTACGGCGCGTGCACCACCTTCGGCAAGCGTCACTTTATGGCCTTCCCATGAAAGGTCCGGACGCCACGTGATTGTATATTTCCCTTCAGAATCGGCATCGGAGCTTGTCACCTTGCGCCATACCGCACCCTGTGCGTTGCAGACTGCTTCGCCGCCAATCGACGCCCATTTTGTCTCGCCATTTACAGTGCAATTGGTCTCTACGTCAAATGTGACGACCGCTCCGTTTGCCGCATTGCTGAGTTTATACGTAACCGTAACCATACGCCCAAACGACGCCTGCGACATGACCACATCCGAGACCTCGGGGGTATCCGATGCCATAAGCATCATCGACGAAAGAGACATTGCTCCGCAGATAATCGATTTCATTTTCATTTGCGTTTTCCTTTTCTGATATTGACTTTAAAGCTATCTGAAAGTGATTATAAAAGTTTTGAATTCCATCGCATTCAATGCAATTACAACAGACCGGGAACACGAGCGAAAACGGGCCTCCAATTCCTTGGCCACCCCTGCAACCCGATAGGCTCCGGCATCTATGGATGATGGTGCAGATACCGCAGAATGGTACACGTTCGCTTCCGGATATGGAGTTGATATTATGTACCTGTAGGAATCACCGTCTGCCGCCGAGAGCGGTGCGACGGACATCGCAGCTGAAAGTGCAACTGCCGCCACCTTTGGTTTTATCATGTTTGAACCTCCCGTCTGCTGTTCAGGTGATATTGACAACGAGGATGCGGCAGGTGAACCGTCTCCATCTGATATCGCAGCATCTGAAGAGAGACCGCCTTCAGAGACAACGGAAGATTCCGGGAATCGCATCTCGGAAACCGCTTCCTCGGCATCACCCCAGCCCAATTCATCAACAGCCACAACGGCCGCATACGT
>SUVZ01000243.1 GCA_015061765.1 Lentisphaerota bacterium | reverse complement strand
ACAACATCGCGCCGCGTCGTCACGCCTGTCTGCCAGTTCCGGTTCTGAGATGCCGCCGACTCAGGCATGCCGGTTCGATGGTGGATGCATCCGGAAGCAGCAAAAATGAACATGAAGAGAAGGACCGTGACACGCATCACTTGCGGCACTCCTTCCATTCCGTAATGCGTACATTTTCCCCGTCCGACACGGTGCGGCTGACAAGAGACACCTTGCCGGATTCATCAAACCTGACCAGTATATCTTCGGCAAAATGAGCACGGGAGAGTTCAAAGGTGGGCGTCACTATATATCCTGCCTCCAGCGTACCGGTACGCTTGTCATACAGTGTCCAACGGAAGTCGTCCGCCGTTACGCCGCCGAGACCTTTTGCGGTGGGCGGCATTCCGATCCGATCAATAACCTGTCTGCGGGTTGTGACGCCCGGTTCTATCCACGAGGTGTCGATATCCCGAACATGGATATTGACCTGATCACGAGCGATCTTGCACCCGTTCAGTAAAAATACGGCAAGAATAAGTATTGGAAGCCTTATCGTCATCCGTCAATCTCCAAACGGCCAGAATCGCCATTCAGGTGTACGCTTCGGCGGGATGTGCACCTTCCGGATGATCTGCGTCACCGGATCTGCCTCAATGTATAGAGTATCCGTCACCGTCGTGGAACGCATGAAGTTAACCGCTATCAGCATCAAGCCATTGTTTTTCGTATCGCTGTACGTATAGCCGAGAAGTGTCATATCCTTTCCGGGCATGCGAAACGTGGGTTGCACCTTGAGAATATTCTCAAGCTCCGATATATGGGTTGAACCGGGTTTGATGGAACGGGCACTATCGGCCACGGACGGATCATTGACCTTTACCCGTCCCCACATGCATCCTGAAAACAACGCAAAAACTCCCACAATGCAGATCATGCCAAATCTGCAAAACATATTTTTCATTTGCGCCATATCAACTCGCTTTCTTTGCCTTAAATCCACACTCATCAAGTGTAACAGATTCCACCATCATGTTCAATTGCTAATTCTCAGGCTTCTGGTGACATAAAAAAAGGCGGCACTTTGTACCACCTCAGCCAAGCAAAACCTTAAACATCCGTTACGAGTGGATGTTTCCGCGGGATGGATGGGATTTCTTCTTCGGCGGATCGAGCTTGAGGAATGTCGCGAACCGCATAGCCTCAGCGGGAATCTCATCACCGGTCGTATCCGGCATTTCGGCGATATCAGGCTTCTCCTCATGCGGAGCTTTGGGCTTGACCACGTCGCGTAGGACCTGACGGAACGCCTCCATGCCGAGAGGACCTTCCCAATCCTTCAGGTCGGCATATTCGCAAAGCTCCTTCTGTCCGGCCTCGCAGCAGATGGCGACAGGCGTTACGCCCGTCTCACGCACAAAGCGACGAAGATTCTTGCGGGCGACAGCCTTGTCCATTTTGTTCGCAACAACCACGAAAGGACGCTCTGCAAGCTCGGGATTGTATTCCGAAATCTCCTTTGCGAGAATTCGGTAATCCTCCCAAGGTTCACGGGCATCGGTGCCGGCCATGTCGATCACATATACCATCACGCGACTGCGCTCAAGGTGCTTGAGGAACGCAATGCCGAGTCCGACACCCTTAGACGCACCCTCGATGATTCCGGGAACATCAGCGACGCGGATCTTCGCGAAATCCGGATACACCACCGTTCCGACGATCGGATTGAGAGTTGTGAACGGATAGGACGCGATCTTTGGAGTTGCCGCGGATATGGAGGAAAGGAGAGAACTTTTCCCCGCATTGGGAAATCCAAGAAGACCTGCATCCGCAATCGTCTTGAGCTCCAGGTGCAGACGGCGCTCTTCCGCCGCGCCGCCAGGCGTATGCTCCGTAGGGGCCTGGTTTACGGAACTCTTGAAATGGACATTGCCGTATCCTCCGGCTCCGCCCTTTGCGACAATGACCTTCTGACCTGGTTCAAGGATATCCGCGACGACAAGCCCCGTCTCGGAATCTGTGACAAGTGTGCCCGGCGGAACATCAACGACTAGATCCTTGCCGCGCCGCCCGTAGCACTTGCGCCCGGAACCGGGGACGCCGTCCTCGGCGAAGAGATGCGGATCGTAGTAGAGGGAGATGAGGGAGTCCACATGCGTGCTCGCGCGCAGAACCACATCGCCGCCACGCCCACCGTCGCCGCCGTCAGGTCCGCCGAACGGAACGAGTGCCTCGCGGCGGAATGTCGCAGCCCCATCGCCGCCCTTCCCGGAACGGACGATCACGTCTACCTGGTCTATGAATGTTCTTGTCTTCATTTCAAGCAAACGGACGTCCGGCACAAAGCCGGGCGTCCGCCCCTATTCGCGTTAATGGTTGACGCGGGATTATTTCTTTCTCTTGACGAGCTTGCGGACAGCCTTGTGCGAGCAGAACGTGCGCTCCGTATAGAGCTTGGCGCGCCAGGAGGCGGAGTTCTTCACGACGCGGATCTTCTCGATCGCGGGGCTGTTGAACGGAAAGAGCTTCTCAACGCGCACGCCGTAGCTGTCACGGGAGACCGTGAAGTTGCCGGACGCGTTCTTACGGCCGTTGTCGACTGCGAGCACCTTGCCCTCGAAATCCTGAAGACGGGTCTTCTCGCCTTCCCTCACGCGGATGGAGACGCGAACGATGTCACCAGCTTTGAACTCGGGGAAGTTCTTCTCCGCGAGCTTCGCCGTCTGTTCGGCGTTGATCTTGTCCAGAATCTTGATACCCATTTCAAACCTTCTTTCTTAAGGTTAGGCCGAAGCCTCTTCCTTCTTGGCGGGAGCCTTCGCCTTGACCGCGTGATGCGGCTTGAGGGCGGGGTTCTTCGCACGGCGAATCAGGGATGCGGCCGTTTCGGTAGGCTTGGCACCCTTGCTGAGCCAATAGTCGACGCGCTCGACATCGAGCTTGAAGTTGTTATCCTTGAGAGCGGTATCGTACCAGCCGAGAATCTCGAGGAACTTGCCGTCGCGCGGGGAGCGCTCGTCGGCCGCCACGATGCGGTAGGCCGCGTGGTTCTTGCATCCGGTGCGGCGCAGTCTGATTTTAACCATTTCTTTGTTTCCTGTTCTTTTTGGTAAAGAGGGCATATAAGATATCACATCTCGCCCTCGAATGCAACAAAAAAACATCAAAACCGAATTTTCCATCAACACCAGTGTCCAAGTCGCCACTGACCGGACTTTTGATGCGCGTTCAACACGTCAGTTGACATTGAATTCATCCGGCTTGCAATCAAGAACGCACTTTAATACAATAAATGGGTGGAGAACAAGTCTTATGAACATGAAAATTCTTGCAGTAGTCCTGCTTTCAGTCGGTGGTTCGACCGTAATGGGCGTATTGGGCGGTCTGATGTTCCGCAGCATTCCCCACCGGCTGAACGACATCGTCCTTGGTTTTGCCGCCGGAATAATGCTTGCCGCATCGGTGCTCGGCCTGATAGCGCCTGCATTTGAAATTGAGGCGGATGCTTTCATGCTCCCGCTTGCAGGAACCTTCGCCGGAGCGGCTGCGATAAGCCTGCTTGACAGGATAGTCCCTCATCTTCACAGAATCGCAGGACTGGACACCGAAACACACCGTTCCAACGGAAGCATAAGCAAGACCCTCCTGTTCGTAACGGCAATCGCGCTCCACAAGATACCGGAGGGGCTCGCCACCGGCGTCAGTTTTGGAACAGGTGACATGGGAGACGTCATTACAGTGGCAGGTTCCATATCCCTGCAGAACATCCCGGAGGCCGTTGTTATCGTGACACCCCTTTTCGCAATCGGAGTTGCGCCAAGGCGTGTGTTGTGCATATCGTTCGCCATCGCATTGATAAGCATAGTGTCAGTCTTGACCGGGTGCGCCCTGACTGCGGTCTTCTCGGGCATAATGCCGTTTATGTTGGCTGCTGCCGGCGGCGCGATGCTCTATGTGATAAGCGATGAGATGATTCCTGAAACCCATTCACACGGATACGAAAAGCCGTCAACCTTCGCATTGATTTCAGGACTGCTTCTGGTCATCGTCATGCAGCGTCTGCTGCAGGGATTCGGATCATAGCGCGCTATGGGCGCCTCACCCCATATACGGAAGACCCGCTTCCGGACATGGTGACCCGTTCCAGCCCCTTTGACTCGAGCAGCCGAAGCGCATCCGCTATTGCCGGATAAAGCCGAAGCGCCGCAGGCTGAAGGTCGTTCGGCCCCAATCCGCAGTCAGAAGGCCTGAATTCCCCGTAAACGGCTGGAGTAGACGAGAATATCCCGGGACTGAACACCTCAATATCATCCGGCGAAGGAAGTTCCGCGATGCCAAGCTCTTTCAATGTCGCATCATCAATCTTGCGCACCCGCTCACCACGTCCCTCCATGAGAACCGGACCGCCCATCACCAATGCCGGGACGTCGCTACCTATCTCCGCGGCGATTTCGCATAGTCGTCCGCAAGAAAAATTCACCCCCCACATTAAATTCAACGCATTCAAGACCGCCGCCGCGTCCGAACTGCCGCCGCCCAATCCTGCGCCTGACGGAATATGCTTCTCGATCAAAATGCGGACACCCAACTTGCGACCTGTCGCATTCCTGAGAGCGACAGCAGCACGGTACGCAAGATTTTTCTCCTGTGGCACATCTACACCTTCTGCGGAGCATGTGATCTCGCCGGCTTCTTCAAGCGTAACAAGGTCGTGCAATGCGACAGGCAGAACTATGGACCTGAGATCATGATATCCGTCCGGACGGACACCAAGCACCTCAAGCGTCCAATTTATCTTTGCATGGGCCTTGACTGTCATTTTTCCACCAAGAATCACTGTTGCAATGCGTCCATATCAAGAAGCTCCTCGTAGAACGCCGCCTTGGCCGACTCTATGTACGGCATGAAGAACCATTGCGCCAATCCACCGACCAACGGCAACATCCCGGCGAACATCACAAGGACCACCCAGCCGATGAAGCTCAACAGCATGTAGAAATAACGCATCTTATGGCCGTCCATCAGCCGGCGCGACTCCGTAATACACTGATTCGCGCTCCAGTCCGGATGATCCACGGCGATGAACTCTGTCATAGCATAGGAGCAGTACTTCACTAGACCAGGCACGACAAACAGAAGAGACCAAAGATGAAGATAGGTGATCTTAACCATTTCGGTCCATCCCATCTTCCACCCGTGCCCCCATCCCGACAAGGCATGGCCGACAGTCAATCCACGACGCATGGCCGCAATCGCCATCGCCGCCTGCCCCCACATGATGAATCCGATGGGATACATGGCCAACAGGGAAACGACCAGCACGGCAGCCCCCAACGGAAGCATTACACCCGGATCCATCAGCAGTCCGATTTCTGGCTGCCCCCCCGGAGCAAAAAACGGCGCTATTCCCGACACGCCTATCCCGACGCCAAGAACAGCGCCCAGAGGAATCGACACGACAACCGCCACCATCATCAGTAGCAGGTACGCCGACACATAGCGCAGATACTGTCCGTTCTCGCCAAGCGCACCCCATGCCTCGGCACGGATTTCAGCGGATGTCTTCATACCCTCTTCTCGAGAAGCTTCGCGCACCTGATCCATCTCCTTCTGTTTCATGAATAGCGGATATTATACACCAATTTGAAGAGCTTATCCGTTTTGCCGGACAGAAACATCTGCAAGGGGGAAAAAAACGACGGTTCCGTGCGGCGAATAAGCCAGATTCTGTTCACGCCTTTAAGCGCTCCGGTCATTCATCTAAGCGATCAACCCGGAACTTAACCTGCATCCCGAAAGACGCCGGATCGGACGGGCAGCCCGTTCAGTTCCCTATTTGATCTTGCTCCGAGGAGGGTTTACCCTGCACGCGTCGTTTCAGCCGCGCCGGTGGTCTCTTACACCGCCATTTCACCCTTGCCCCTGCGGGCGGTCTATTCTCTGTGGCACTTTCCATCGCATGGGATTGCCCCATGCCTCCCGTCCTTTACGAACGGGTCCTCAACCCTGTGGAGTCCGGACTTTCCTCATCCTTGCGGATGCGACCGGTCACTCGCACGGAACCGCCGAAAATCAAAGATCCCTGTAGAGCATGCGACCGCAGTTCGTGCAGGCGACAAGCTCCATCTT
>SUVZ01000242.1 GCA_015061765.1 Lentisphaerota bacterium | reverse complement strand
AGCTAGCCCGTGAGATATGCCGCGAAATCTCCGCGACAAGGAAGTTCCCGGGGCAGATCCGTGTCACCGTAATCCGAGAGACTCGCTGCGTTGAATATGCCCGCTGATGGGACCGGAGCCACAACAAGTGAAAGAACGCTAATCCTGCTATAATACGCACCCAATGGCAAAGACACTAGACAACATACGCAATTTCTGCATCATCGCACACGTCGATCACGGAAAGACAACGCTCTCAGATCGCATTCTCGAACTTACCCATGCCGTAAGCGCCCGCGAGCTCAAGGCGCAGACCCTTGACGCCATGGATCTTGAGCGCGAACGAGGCATCACGATCAAGAGCCATCCGGTGTCGATGGAGTACACGGCGAAGGACGGCAAGACGTATCTCTTCAACCTTCTCGACACTCCTGGCCACGTGGACTTCGCGTATGAGGTGTCCCGTTCGATGGGGGCCTGCGAGGGTGCGCTGCTTGTCGTCGATGCCGCACAGGGCGTGGAGGCGCAGACGGTAGCCAACACGTATTTCGCGCAGGACGCAAAGCTTGAGATCGTGCCCGTGCTGAACAAGGTCGATCTTCCCGGCGCGAACGTCGCGGAGGTGAGCCGAGAGATTGAGGATGTTCTTGCGATTCCGATGGACGATCCGCTTCACGTCTCCGCAAAGACTGGCGTCGGATGCCCCGACGTGCTCGAGGCGATCGTGAACCGCATTCCGCCTCCGACCACGGAGGGCGTGGACGCCCCGCTGCGCGCGCTTGTGTTCGACTCCGTGTTTGACGAGTTCCGCGGCGTGATTACGTACGTGCGCATCGTGGACGGCTCGGTAAAGGCCGGGCAGACCGTCACCTTCATGGCGTCCGGCGTGACGACCACGATTCACGAGACGGGTATCTTCTCCCCCACGAAGAAGCCTGTCGACAGGCTAGAGGCCGGACAGGTCGGGTATCTCGTCGGTACGGTGAAGGATCCCAGCGAAATCAAGATCGGCGACACGGTCACGACGTCGCGCCTTGGCGCTACGGAACCGCTTCCGGGATTCCACGACATCCATCCGACGGTTTTCTGCGGAATATATCCGATGTCCACGGACGAGTTCCCGAAGGTCGAGCAGGGGCTGGAGAAGCTCCACCTTAACGACTCCGCTTTCACGTTCCACCACGAGTCGTCCTTGGCTCTCGGTTTTGGTTTTCGTTGCGGATTCCTTGGCCTGCTCCACATGGAGATCGTGCAGGAGCGTCTGCGCCGCGAGTTCAACCTGGACATCATCTCCACGAGCCCGGGCGTGGTGTACAAGCTGAAGCTCAAGGACGGTTCCGTCAAGGATCTGGACAACCCCCTGCAGATGCCGGACCCGACGATGTTCGAGACGATTTCGGAGCCGATTCTCAAGGCTCGCATAATCACGCCGTCCGAATCCATCGGAGACGTGATGCGCATCGTCATGGACCGCCGCGGAATGGTGGAAGGCACAGAGACCATGGACGCAAAGCGCGTGATGCTGCACACGATGCTTCCCCTGAACGAGATCCTCATCGACTTCCACGACACGCTCAAGAGCGTTTCCCACGGCTACGCGTCCATGGACTACGAGCCGGCGGGATACCAGGAGTCGGATATCGTCAAGATGGACATTCTCCTGAACGGCGAGACGGTTGACGCTTTCGCGACCATGGTGCATCGCACAAAGGCCCGCACGCGCGGAATCCAGATGTGCAAGGCCCTTGCGGACACGATCCCGCCGCACCAGTTCAAGATTCCCGTGCAGGCGGCTATCGGCAAGGAAATCATCGCGCGCGAGGATATCCGGCCGTTCCGCAAGGACGTTCTCGCCAAACTCTACGGCGGAGACGTCACGCGCAAGATGAAGGTTCTCGAGAAGCAGAAACGCGGCAAGGCCCGCATGAAGGAGTTTGGCCACGTGAATGTGCCGCAGAGCGCGTTCATTGCAGTGCTGAAGGGCACAATCAAGGAATCGTAGGAAGCTTTCGGTGGAGGAATCCGCACAAAAAAGCGGAGCCCTCGGCAAGGGGGTTCTATGCATTCTGTTGAGCGCATTCGGTTTTTCGCTGATGTCGATGTTCGTGCGTCTCGCGGATGTCTGCGGCGGCGAACAGCTGCCCGCCGTGCAGAAAGCCCTTTTCCGCAACTTCGTGGCGGCCGTCATAGCCGGATGGGCCTTCTTCAGACGCCCCACGTCCGCAGGGCGGAATGTCAGGCTTCTTCAAGGCGCGAAGGAATGGGGCGACATTCTGTGCAGGTGTGTGTTTGGCACGGTTGGGATAGTCGCGAACTTCTATGCGCTTTCTTTCATTTCAGTCGGCGATTCGATGGCTCTGAACAAGACAGCCCCATTCTTCACTCTGCTGATGAGCTGGATTCTGCTGGGGCAGCGCATGTCGCTTCGTCAGATCCTGTGCGTGGCCGGTGCGTTCATAGGCGCCCTTGCCGTCATAAAGCCTGGAGCCGGGATGTTCACTGGACCGGCCCTTGTCGGTCTGGCCGGCGGTTTCGGTGCGGGGGCGGCGTATGCGTTTCTGCATAAGCTTGGGAAGGCGGGGATTGACAGCGCTTTCATCATCTTCTTCTTTTCCGTCTTTTCGTGCGTGGCGTGCGTGCCTTTCATTGTCTGCGGATTTGTGTCCATGACCTGGTTGCAGGCAGGCGTGCTTCTCGCTGCTGGTGCAAGCGCCGCGCTGGGGCAGTTCGGAATCACCTGGGGGTACAGGTTTGCGGAACCCCGTCAGGTGGCGGTGTACGACTACACGGGCATCATATTCGCGGCATTGCTCGGTTTCCTTGCCTTTGGTCAGATTCCCGACTTGTTCAGCATTGCCGGCTTTGCCGTTATTATCGGCATGGGGCTTGTGCTGCATTTCCGCCGCTGATTTCTGTCGTGCACTTGCCCCGCGTATCTCAAAAGCGCAGTGGATGATGAAATAATAATAAGGCGACGAGGGTGTCATTTCCTGAATCTGCCGACGGCCAAACATGGTATAATTAACGCATGAAAAAGACGATAGGATTCTTTGGGGCCGGTAAGATGGCCGAAGGCATTGTGCAGGCGATTGCTGCTACAGGCGGTTACGATCTGAAGGATATCGTGATGGCGGAAACATATCCGCCGCGCGCCAGAGAGATGTCCAAGCGCTATCGCGTGAAGACAGTCTCCGACGTGGAGCAGGCGGCAAAAGAGACGGATGCGATATTCCTTTCGGTCAAGCCGCAGGACGTTGCCTCAGTGGCGGCGAGCGTGAAGCCGCTGCTGTCGTCGAAGAAGCTTGTTATATCCATCGTCGCCGGAAAGTCGCTAGCCACTCTCCGCAGGATGTTCGGGACGAAGGTGCGTCTCGTTCGCGTGATGCCGAATCTCGCTTTGCGTGCCAAAGAGGGAATGTGCGCAATATGCCCTGCAAAGAATGCGACAAAGGCCGATGTGAAGCTCGTCTCGTCCATTCTTGGTGCCGCCGGCCAGACCGCCGTGCTCAGGGAAAAGGATTTTGACGCGGTGACGGCGCTTTCAGGTTCGGGGCCGGCATTCTTCGCGTTCATGGAGGAGGCGATGGCTGAGGGCGGCGTGAAGCTTGGGCTCAAGCCCGATGTGGCGCGCAAGCTTGCCGAGCAGACAATGCTCGGTACGGCGGCATATCTTCGTCAGAGCGGTGCCGACCTCGGTGAGTTCATCGCCGGAGTCGCGACAAAGGGTGGCACCACGGCCGCTGGAATGGATGTGATGCGCGCGAGTGCATTCAAGGACATTGTGGCCTCTACGCTTGCGGCGGCGGCGGCGAGAAGCGCGGAGCTTGGCAAATGAACTGGTACGTAAAAGGCGCCGATGGAAAGGTCTTTGGGCCGGCCGACGACGCAAAAATCGTGGATTGGGTCAAAGATGGCCGGGTCGATCCGTTTGCAGGGATATCGAACGATCTCAAACAATGGAAGCTGGCCTCGCTTGAACCGATGCTGGAGATGGACTGGATCGTAGAGAATGAACCGGGGCGTTTCTACGGTCCTACGCACCGCGCCGTAGTGGATGACTTGCTGAAATCGGGTTCTCTTTCTCCGTCATGCCGCATATACCGCGACTATCACGACGGAGCGCTTGAGAAGGAGGCCGCATCCGCCCGCGCCGCAGCGGAGAAGGCGATGTCCGAGGTGCAGGCGGAAGCCGAGAAGGCAATGACCGAACTGAAGAATGAGGCAGAGCGCGCCATTGCGTCCAAAGACGCCGAGATCGATGCTTTGAAATCGGAGCTGGAGCAGGTCAAGGACAGGGCTGAGCAGAGTGAAGGCACGGTGCAGGAGCTTGAGCGCAGGCTGACGTCTCTGACAGAAACCAAGAAGCGCGAATGGCGGACAGAGGTCGTTGATCCTGAAATCGTATCGGAGGATCCGCCGCCGTCTGTCAGAGACGTGTTCAAGCAAGGCAGGGCACAGGCCACACTTGCGGATCTGGAGCGTCAGGCTCAGGCTGAATTGGCGCGGATGGGCGCTTCCGGGGCCAAGAAGTTCTTTGGCCTGAAGTAATTGTTCATTTCACATGGAGTGATGGCATGTCGGAAAAATGGTATCTCAGAACTCAGGATGACACGTTCGGACCGGAGACGCGTGAGCGTCTGTTGGAATGGGCGAAGATGGGGCGCATTCAGCCAGGGCAGGAGATCTCGTCTGACGGTGAAACGTGGTTGCCGGCTGTGGAGGTGCCTTTCCTGGACATGCGCTGGTCGATAGATATCGGTGACGGGACTCCGCGCGGGCCATTCAACAAGCATGCTGCCGAAGCTCTCCTTCGCAGTGGAAGGTTGCCTCCAGGGTCGAAACTTGTGGAGGTGGAGCCTGCGTTTGAAGATGGTGAACCAAAAGCGCCTGCGCCAGAACCGGAGGTTGAACCGCTTGAGGATGATCATGTTGATAGTCCTGTTTCCGATGCGGCAGTCCAGGATGTGCCGCAGAAGCCAGAGATCCAGGTCGTCGAGAAGATTGTCGAAGTTCCCGTCGAGAAGATCGTCGAAAAGGAAGTGATAAAGGAGATTGTGAAGGAAGTTCCGGTCGAGCGGGTTGTTGAAAAGGAAGTCCTTGTCGAGGTTCCGGTCGAGAAGATTGTCGAGAAGGAAGTGATAAAGGAAATCCCCGTAGAGCGTGTGGTTGAAAAGGAGCGGATTGTGGAGGTGGAGTCCGCCGCGCTTTTGGCCAAGGCGGCGGCGCTTGAGGCCGCGGTTGCGGCGGCGAAGGAAGAGGGGGCTAAGGCGCTTGCGGCGGCGCAGGAGGAGCGCGAGCAGGCCTTGTCCGCCGCAAAGAAGGAGCGGGAGGTTGCTCTGTCCATGATGCGCGAGGAGGGGGAGAAGGCGCTTTCCGCCGAGCGGGCCGAGATGCACAGGGCGAAACTCGAACTGGAGGAGGCGAAGCGGGAAACGCTTACGCTGGAGAGTGAGATCAAGAGACTTCCGTCAAACGCCAGGGAGGCCGCCGACATGGAGGCGGCGGTATATTGGCTGATGCGCGGCGAGGCGGACGATCTTGAACGAATGCTGGCTGAAGAGAAACAGGAGGCGGAGGCGGCGCAGAAGCGTTGGCGGGAAAGGTCTGAAAAGCTTGCCGCACGGCGCGTCGAGATTCTCAAGAAGATCGGTGATGACGCCAAGGACATGAAACAGCGTGCATTGCGGATGAACCCGATGGATCCGCGCACGACACAGGTCAAGCAGGAGCTGGACGCACTCAGGATCGTGGCCGAGAGGAATGCACATGAAAGCGGCATGCGGATCAAGGATCTAACACGTTCCCTCAATGAGAGGACGATGGAGGTCAAAAGGCTGTCTGTGCAGGTGGAGGATGTCAAGCGTCTCCATGAGCAGATAAGGGAGTTGCGCGAAAAGCTGCAGATGCGGGATCGGGAGCTTCAGTCCGAACGTCAGAAACTGGAGGAGGTTCGCCGCAGTTGCGCAGCATCGCAGCAGGCGCTGTTGGCAAGGTTGTCGGAGTTAGAGAGCGGAATGCCAGGGCATTCGAATCAGTCTCGGGAGGCGCATGCCCAGGCGTCGCGATTCCCGTCTTGGATGGGATTCAAGAAGTGACATGAATTCACTCTCCCTTGTCATTCCCGTGTATGAGGCGGAAGGCCTTCTCAGGCGGATTCTTGCGCATG
>SUVZ01000241.1 GCA_015061765.1 Lentisphaerota bacterium | reverse complement strand
GATGTCCAACGGCGGATTCGTGTCCGACGGCGAGGCGCTCGCACACCTCGCCCTTGAGCGCGAGGCGGTCCTCACGACGCGCATGGAGGCGGGCGTGGCGGTGCCTCATGTCCGCGGCGTCGAGGGTGGTGCGCTCGCGTTCGCGCTCGGCATCTCGAAGGAAGGCATTGTCTGGGACGACAGCGGCGAAAAGGTCAATTTCATCGTTCTCTCCGCAATCCCCAGTGCCGGCGCCGCATTCTTCCTCAAGCTGATGTCAGACCTGATGATTGTGTTTCGCCGCAAGGCGAGCAGGTTGACCTTGCTTGAAGCGAAGGATCCTGCGTCGCTTTGGGCGGCGCTGGACAAAGCGACGAGCCGCATCATCCGGTGACTGCGGAATGAGCAAATGATCATTTGAGATATGTTGGGATCTGAATCGTAGAGAGCGGATTGCCGCGAAGTACGACGATATTGAGGTTTTGAGAAAAGGAGCGATAGAGATATGATGAACGAAGATGGTAAAGAGGCTTTACACGTCGATTTCGGACGCGGCATGTGGAACCGCAGCGAGTGGATTAACGTAAAGAGCTCGCGTTGGGATTACGTGAAGGATTTTGTACAGGAGGATGACCACATCACCAATCCGTGTCCGGATCTTCCCGACGAAGAGATATACGCCAACCATGTGACAGACATCTACACGAGCATGGTGTACGGCAGGAAGTTTGAAGCGAAGGCCAGGATTTCATCTGTGATGAGTTTTGACCATCTGATGGCTCCGCTGATTGTGATTGCGCCCCGTCTGGGTGCGGATGACAAAGGCCGTCCCGAATTCCGCGAGCACCATGAGATCGTTCTCTACAACGAGGGCATCAATGTGTGGCACTATGTGTTCGAGGACGGCAAGGCGAAGTGGCATCTGGCTGCCTTCCTGCGTGCACCGTTCGAGGCAACGCGCAAGTACGATCTTGAGATTACCCTAGAGAACCGTCGCGGCCAGGTTCAGATGGACATTTACTGCGGTGGGTACCATTTTGGATATCAGGATGAATCTTTGCCGGACAGCTTCTATGCCGGCATCACCGCCTGTGAGGGGCGGAACCGCTTCTATGATTTCCGTGTCATGACCGGACTCCCGGCGCTGGATCCGGCGGCGGACGGCGAACACTAAGGACCCGCAATGGCTGAAGACTGGTTGGATATCAACCCCGATCCCGCTCATGTAAAGCGTGAGCGAGCCAAAGCCAGGGAGCTACGTGCCACCGACTGGTGGCGTTCGCAGCTTGCCAAAGGCGAGTGCCATTACTGTCACAGGAATGTGGGGGCGGAGAATCTTACAATGGACCATGTGATCCCGGTTGCTCGCGGCGGCAGATCGACACGGGGAAACTGTGTGCCATGCTGCAAGGAGTGCAACAATGAAAAGAAAGCCTACACTCCGGCCGAGCAGATTCTGAACCGCATCTTCGGAGATGATGGAATTCGCAGTTTCCACTGAAAGCCGTGAACTGTGGGCTAACCACCCATCCTATCCGCAAATCTGCGCAAATCCCCAAATTGACCTGCGCTGATTTGTGGACCATTGGTTATTGACGTCAGCGTTTTTCATGGAATCTGATTGCGTTAAATGATACACTACGGGGCGTTGTTCGGTTAATGGTTTCCAGCAAAAGCCGTTGAATGGGTTGCCACGTGCCGTACCGGAGGTGGATAGACGGCGAAAGGAGGAGCAAATGAAATCGTTGATTGCAAAGACTGCCGGCGGCGTGATCCTGGCCGGGGCGACTGCCGCGATCTGGCTGTGTCCGGCTTCGGGCAGAAGCGTTGCCGTCGAACCGCAGCCTGTGCGCCCGATACGCAGCGAGCTGGTTCGTACATCGATCAAGAAGCCGCGCCTTTGCTATCCCGGAACCGTGCGCGCGAGCGACAGCGTCGATCTCTCGTTCGAGATATCCGGGCGTCTGATGGAATTTCCCGTGAGCAATGGACAGAAGGTGAAGAAGGGCGACGTGCTTGCGGTTCTCGATACGCGCGACATCATACAGTCCCTCAACAAGGCCAAGGCCATGGCCGATCAGGCGCGTCTGACCGAACAGCGCAACATCAATGTGGCCAAGAAACATCCCGGCGCGGTTTCGCAGGAGCAGATATCGGTGGCGACGGCAAACCGCATCCGTGCGGAGGCGGAGCTGAAGATTGCCGAGAAGGAGCTGGAGGACGCCGTACTCAAGGCTCCTTACGACGGCTTGATCGCCGACACCTATCCGTCAACATACGACATGGTGAATCCTGGGCAGAAAATCCTCACGCTGCAGAACATCGACATGGTAAAGATCGAGGTGTCCTTGCCGGAGTCGCTGGTTATCGATGCGCGGAATACGCCGTTCAAGAGGAGAAAACATTACATAACCTTCGATTCCATGCCGCAAAAGAAGTATCAGGCGCAGCCTCGGGAATTCAAGGCGCATGCCGATTCGCGCACTCAGACATACACCGCCATCTTTGAGATGGCGCGTCCCGGTGAATTGCGTCTGCTGCCGGGAATGTCGGCGACACTTACGGTCGAGGGCTGCGACATCCCTTCTCCTTCGGCAAATCCGTGGGTGTCATCGGGGTCTGTCGGCAATGGTCCGGACGGGCGCGCGTTTGTGTGGCTGCTTGAGCGTTCCGGCAAGGAGGGGGAGTATGCCGTCAGGAAGCGCATTGTGAAGCTTGGCGGAAGGGCCGGCACGCAGATTGAGATACTGGAAGGACTGGCGGACGGAGATCGCATCGCCGCCGCAGGGATCAACGTGCTTTCCGAAGGCCGCAAGGTAACGCTTTACAGGAAGTGAGAGATGAACATTGCGGAAACATGCATTCGCAAGGCGACAGTGACGGTCTCTTTGGCAGTCGCTCTGGCGCTGGCCGGAACGGTGAGCTACTTCAATCTCGGACGGCTTGAAGACCCTGAGTTCACCATCAAGAGTGCGCAGGTCATAACTTCGTATCCTGGCGCAACCGCTGTCGAAGTGGCCGAGGAGGTCACCGACAGGCTCGAAGTCGCGGTGCAGCAGCTCGGACAGCTGAAGCGCGTGACGTCCACATCATATCCCGGCAGATCGATCATCCTTGTCGAGATCAAAGACCGCTATTCGAAGAATGACCTTCCGCAGATCTGGGATGAGCTCCGGCGCAAGGTCAACGACGTGAAAAGCTCCCTGCCGTCCGGATGCGGCGAGCCGCTGGTCTATGACGACTACGGCGACGTGTACGGTGTGTTCTACGCCATCTACGGCGACGGATACACCCATGCCGAACTGAAGGAGCATGCGAAGCTGCTCCAGCGCGAACTCCTGCTCTGCGAAGATGTCGCCAAGATCGACATGGTCGGCGACCGGCAGGAGATCGTGTCGTTCGAGATATCGCGCTCCAAGATGGCGCACCTCGGAATAACGCCAGCAATGATACGCGATGCGGTTTCCGGGCGGAATATCGCCGCCGACGCCGGACGCGTTCGTATCGACGACAAGCACGTGAGGATATATCCGCAAGGCAAGATCGAATCGGTCGAGGAATACGAAGACCTGATTCTGGCGATTGCCGACGACAGCGGAAAGGTCGGCACCGTACGGCTCAAGGATATCATGACGATCCGCCGCGACTACGAGGAGAATCCGTCGTGTCTTGTGCGCTACAACGGTCATCCTGCAATCGGGTTGGGCGTCTCCACCGCAAAGGGCGGCAATGTGATCACGATGGGGAACTCCATCGACCGCAGGATGCGGCAGCTGCTTCCTGAAACCCCGATAGGCATAGAGGTCGGCGTGATATCGCATCAGGCGTCCAGCGTCAAGGCCGCGGTGGACGGTTTTGTCATGAATCTGGTCGAGTCTGTCGTGATTGTCATTGCGGTGCTGCTGCTGACCATGGGATTCAAAAGCGGCATTCTTATCGGCGCGGTGCTGGTGCTGACGGTTCTCGGGACGGTCTTTCTCATGGATGTCGCCGGGATACTGTTCGAGCGCATCAGTCTCGGCGCGTTCATCATCGCGCTGGGCATGCTTGTCGACAATGCCATCGTCGTCACCGAGGCCGTCCTGATCGCCGCCAAGAAAGGCGAGGATCTCAAGAAGGCGGCGTGTGATGTCGTAAGGCAGACGCAGTGGCCGCTGCTGGGGGCGACGGTGATAGCGGTTCTTTCGTTCGCCCCGATCGGCGCGTCGCAGGATTCGACCGGCGAATACTGCCGTTCGCTCTTTCTCGTGCTGATGCTTTCATTGCTGATGAGTTGGCTGCTGGCCATAACCGTCACGCCGCTTTTGGCGTCGCGGTTTCTCAAGAGCCGGGATGCCGCATCGTCTGCGCCGACCGGAAAGGCGGAACCGGATCCCTATGGCGGGGCATTCTTCCGTTGCTATAGGAGATTCCTTGAATTGTGCATCAGGAACAGGGGTTTTACGTGGATCGTGCTTGGATTTATGTTTGCCATTGCGGCGCTTGGATTCGGAAGGGTAAAGAGCAACTTCTTCCCCGACTCCACGCGCCCGCAGTTCATGGTGCATCTTTGGATGCCGGAAGGCTCGTCGATCCATGCCACAGAGCAGAGAGTGGAGCGGCTTTCCGCCGAACTGCGCAGGTTGGAGGGCGTGACCGGCGTGACGGGGATCACGGGATGCGGCGGCTTGCGCTTTCTGCTGACCTACGGACCGGAGGACATGAACAGTTCGTACGGAATCATGTTCGTTGACGTTGAAAGCGACAGACAGATTGCCGGATTGATGGAGCGGATTAACGACCGGGCGCAGACATTGGTCCCGGACGCGCTTGTCTATTGCCAGCGTTTCGTTCTCGGTCCCGGCGATGCGCAGAAGATACAGATGCGCATAATGGGACCGGACGCCGAGGTGCTCCGTGAATTTGCGGAACGGGTGATTGCCGTGATGCGTGAAGATCCCCGTCTCGTGGAAATCCAGAGCGACTGGCGCAACCGTGTGGACAGGATAGAGCCGGTGATTGCCGAGGACCGTTCCCGGAAGCTTGGCATGACGCGGGCCGACATCGCGGAGGCGTTCCGCTGTGCGGTCGAGGGTGTGACGGTAGGTGCGTATCACGAGAACGACGAGTCGCTTCCGATAGTGATCAGGGCGCCGGAACCGGAACGCAGCGACCCTGATTCGATTCTGAGCGCATGGGCCTGGTCTAACGTGCTGAATTCATCTGTGCCGCTCGCGCAGGTCGTCTCGGGCTTTTCCAACGAGTCGGAGGAGGCCCGCGTGAAAAGACGCAACAGACTCCCCTGCATCACGGTGAAGTGCAATACGACGGGTGAGACCGCAAGCGAGGCGTTTGCCCGGATAAGACCCAAACTCGAGGATATTGGAAGCAGCCTGCCCACGGGCTTCATCTATGAGTGGGGTGGTGAATATGAGAGTTCGCAGAACGCCAATTCCGGACTGTCGGGGAAGATTCCGCCGATAATAGTCGTCATGGTGCTTATTACGATTGCCCTGTTCAACTCCTTCCGTCAGGCGGCGGTGATCTTCATGACGCTTCCGCTTGTGCTGATTGGCGTGACTGCGGGTCTGCTTGGATTTGGGCAGCCGTTCGGCTTCATGGCTCTTCTGGGACTGCTTTCACTGGTGGGGATGCAGATTAAGAATGCGATAGTCCTGATTGACGAGATAAATGCGCAGATGGCGGCGGGCGTCGGAGGGTTTGACGCGGTTGTCATGGCGGGTGTGACACGTCTGAGGCCGGTGGTCAATGCTTCTCTGACGACGATTCTTGGAATGATGCCCTTGGTTGCTGACGCGTTTTATGCCGCGATGGCGGTCACCATCATGTGCGGGCTCGCCTTCGCCACCGTCATGACGATGATTGTCGTTCCGGTGAACTACGCGTTGATCTACAGGATAAAGGCATCCTGAAACTTTCAGCAGGGAGCAGAAAATGACACTTGTCATGGGAATAGTGAACGTGACGCCGGATTCATTTTCGGACGGAGGCAAATATTGCCGTCCGGAGGAGGCTGTTCGCAGAGTGAAGAACCTGATATCCGAGGGCGCTGACATGATCGACATCGGTGCGGAATCAACCCGTCCAGGGTCTGTCCCCATATCCTGGGAGGAGGAGTGGTCCCGCCTTGAACCGGTTTTGCAGGGTCTGTCCCCACGGGAATCAATCGGTTCGGAAGGGTCT
>SUVZ01000240.1 GCA_015061765.1 Lentisphaerota bacterium | reverse complement strand
TCGGATTCGCGAGCGAGAGTCCGTGTATCCGGCAATTTGGCATGTACCTCTTGAGGATTTTCGCGCTCCGAACATTGAATGCAGCAATCGCAGGCGGTGTGTTGTTAGCACGTCTCCGCAGGTCAGGTTCATTCCACATCGCCCATTCCTTGACACGCCCCTTGAAATGGTTCGCGAGGAAATCAACCCAGCGATCCCACTCCTTCAGGCCTTCCGGCGTATTAGGGATGCCATCCGCAAGTCCGGCGCCGCCCGCACCGGGATAGATCGGATTGCCGTAGCTGAGTTCAAGCAGCGGATTGATGTCGTGCGCCAGGCACCAATCGACGATATGGTCGAGCCATGCGACGTCAACCTTGCCTTTCACCTTTTCACTCTTCGCCCAACCGGTGAGAATACGGATCTTGTTCACTCCAAGCGGCTCAAGATAATCGCGGTATTTGTCGAAGTCAACGAAGTCGCGGTCGACGGGCGCACCATCGATGGTGAAGTTGGAGTCTCCAACCTCCTTCACGTTTTTCGGCCTAAGGCAACCGATCTTCTTCAACTGCACCTGAAGTTGCGTGGCGTTGCGGTCAGGACCGGTCTTGAGAAGCGGCGGCATTGTGCCGTAGGCAACAGATGCGGCCAATCCCAACAAGCCGATTATTGTTGCATATTTTGTTTTCATTCCTTTTTCTCCCTTCTTTATGCGCGCAAGTATATCACATCTCCAAAAACATATAGTATATATCGCGCATTTATTATCGTAGCATTTGCGAACACCATTTGCGCCATTGGGGCGACCACGGAAGGTTTAGGGTAATGAGTAATGAGAGCTTCGCACGGTGTGATGGCTCTTGGGACGTGTGGGACAGGTGAGACAGGTGGGACGAATGTTTACTAGGAATTGCTGATGTGCTTCGCGCTGGGATTGACAAGTGAGACAGGAGGGACGAATGTTTACTGGAAATTGCTGACGTGCGAAGCTCTAAGAATGGCTTTGCAAATAGTCATGTGCTTCAATCCCTGCTATTTGATAGTGCTTCCCTCAATGCTAATATAAGCTAATTTAGTCCCACACGTCGCACCTGTCCCACCCGTCCCACATCACAAAAGCCGCCATTGAGCGCAAAGCACTCCTCGGCGATTATCAATTACCACCGCCACCGACCTCCCAACCCTTCTCAATTTTTCGGGAGCCTTTGTGACGGCTCGAAGAGCCGTTTCATATCAGAACAACTGACTTAGAAACGTCTTGGCAGAAACGACTTTAGGCGAATGAATCGCAAAACAGTCATACTCTCCATACTCCGCGTCCATAACAACCTGAAATGCGTGTGCGGCGCCTGTCCTTTCCTGGAAAAATGCGAGAGCTTCAGAAAGAGAGGTGTCTGATTTTTTCACCTCTACAAGAAACCACGGAATTCCATCGCGCGTCACGACAAAATCAACCTCTCGCCTTGATTTATCTCGAAGATAGCCAAGTGAAAACTCCCCGTAGCCGAGATCCGTCCATCCCTCGACAGCTTTAAGCAGATGGCATGCGATAAATGTCTCAGCCCGCTTACCTTCATCCTGTATGTTTGCCCAGTCTCGCAAATACCATTTCGGCATCTTTCGAATTGAGTTCTCAATATTCCTGAACCAAGGGCGTACCTCAAACCCGAAATAAAGATATTTAAGCGTCTTGATCCATTTCTTCGCCGTCTTTTCATCCACTCCCAGATCGCGTCCTATACTTTTATAGACAAGCTGCTCCCCTGACCGGTTTGAGAGTATCTCCGCCAATGCTGAAAGCTGATCAAGTTCAGAGATTCGCGTCAAATCGCGCATATCAGTCTTAAGCAGCTGTTCAAACCTAAGGGAATTCCATCTTCTGGAGAAACGAACATCCCTATTGACAAATGGATCTGGAAAACCACCAAATCGCACTAGAGCCGTCCACTCGTCATCCGACAGCCTTTTCGGAGAACGTACGATCCGTTCATCCGGAATTGATACGTCCAACAGTTCTGCGACAGACAGCGGATGCATCCGATAGGGGAAATATCGGCCCATCATACTGTCTCCACCCTTCTTGTATACATCCATCTTCGCTGAACCTGTGGCGACGATTCTCAGATTTCTCCCGTACAGATCATAGAACCCCTTGAGAAACTGTTTCCATTTGGAATATTTGTGTATTTCATCATACACAAGCACTTTTTCAGATTCAGCAGCGACATTCAAAGCATACTTATCCGCGACAGCACGTTGCCCGGACTGAATAGCACGCCGAACATCTTCATCATCCCAACTAAGATACGTTGAAGCAACAGCCTCACACATTGTAGTCTTACCTACCTGCCTTGGTCCCGACACAAAAACCATCTGTCTGTAGTTTTTGAGATGTGACTCAATCATGGTCTGATATATGCGCGGATAATTTTTCATGCCGGAATTATAGCATATGCGATTTGTAAAATCCACACCAAAGCGGACACATATACGTTTTGGTCGCGCCAAAGCGGACACGTATCCGTTTTGGAGCAGAATTCTGTACCCTACGCACAACCGACACAGTTTTCATGGTCGCGCCAGCGGCGCAATACAACCGAGTACCAGATTCCCCCAAAAATGAGCGAGTCAATGCCCACCGATCACGGCGCTGCCTGCTTCACAAATTCCATCATATCGTCATGCAAAGCGTCCAGTTCGGCTTTCTGGCGGTCAGTGAGCGTGACCGTTTCAAGCTTATATCCGTCGCCCCAGCCGAACGTGCCGCCTTCCGTCACTTCCCGATGCAGATACTGCCGGGAAACGAGCGAACGGCACAGACCTTCCTTCTGCAGCATATAAAGCGAATAGCCGCGAAGTCCCGCCGGAAAATTCCGCTGATCTATGAGCAGCCTGTACATTGCATAGGCTTGCGCCAGACGCGAGCCGCGCTCGCCCGATTCGTAAAGGCGCCAGATCGTCCCGAGTATCGGCGCGTATGCCGCGCGTTCGGTGATGAGACCTTCGCTGCCGCACTGACGGAGCTGATAGAGCCACTGCCAACCGCCCCAACCGCTCAGGACCGTCTTGATCGCCGGCTTGGCGGCGTTCTCCTGAACCATCCGCACATTCGCATTGTCTCCTGCAGATTCCTCCTTGATCCAGCCGAATACCTTGGGATGACGCTTTGCAAGGCGGGCCATCAGCTCGACCGACGGCTCAGGCACATGTTTAGCTCCATGCGTCTGAAATATGACCGGACGCTTTGCGATAGGAGCTATCGCCTCCCAGCCCTTCTCGATATCTGCCTCGCTTCTGGCATCGTTCGTCGGACGCGAGATAATGACAATCTTAGCCGTCGGGTGACGTTTTGCCGTATCCTCAATTGCACGGACAAGATCGATCAAATGAACAACGTTCGTACCGTTCGCTCCGAGCGCAAGCACGGCGGATGTTCCGGCAACGGCTTTCGCGCACGTATCGAAAGCTTTAAACCGTTCTTCATGCGTTACCAGATCGACAGAATCGTTCGACTGCCCCCAGATAACGCCGGGGCACCATTTTGCCACATATTTCGTCTGGGCGGCAAGCGATTCGTAATCAATTGCGCCGTCTTCGAAGTACGGTGTTGAGAGAATCGGCATCGGACCTCTTACCGCACTTACGGCAAACAGAAAACTGGCAAACAGAAACGTCATAAACAGCCTTTACATATCGCAATTGTGAGGACCGAGGATGCGTCCGCCGTCAACCGGAATATCGACACCCGTCATGAATCCGGACTCATCGGCGGCAAGAAACACCATCGCCCGCGCCATTTCGTCCGCGCCACCCTTGCGGCCGATCCATGTACCCGGCTCCGCAACGATTTCGCCGCGGGCGACCATTCCCGGAGACACGCAGTTGACGGTGATGCCCTTCTTGGCGTTTTCCATCGCCAGCGTTTTCGTGAACATGATGAGTCCCGCCTTGGCGGCGGCATAATCGGCATATCCCGGCAGCCCGACTTCGCCGGCGATGGATGTGGTGTTGATTATGCGACCGTAGCCGCGTTCAATCATGTGCGGCAGAATCGCCTGGCAGCAATGGAATACGCCGTCAAGATCGATCTCCAGCAACCGTTTCCATTCGGCAGGATCCATCTCCTCAAAACGCTGACGTCCGATCACGTCACGGTGGTTCCATACGCCCGCATTGTTGATCATGATGTCGATCTTGCCGAAGTCGGAAAGAATGGCGGCAATCGCATCGAAAACCGCCTTGCGCGAGAGAACGTCCATCGAATAGGCCCGAATATCCACTCCGGCGACCTTCAAATCGGCAATGCGTTCCTCGACAATTTTTGCATCCACGTCGCAAGCGGCAATACGCACTCCATATCCGGCAAGCTGACGACAGACCGCAAGACCGATATTCCCGCCTGCACCCGTTACAACCGCTACTCGATTCTCAAAACTGCATATATCGTACTTCATGTTAGTGTTCCTTTTTTCTATCTTTAAGCCTGAGCCAAGGCTTTCTTTTTCAGATCACGCTTATACGTCACGAAGTGCGCAAGCAGAAGCGCGGCAATCGCTACAGCAAACGAAACTCCGAGCGCGGCAAATCCCCATTCGAAGCCGCGGTTGCCGTATGTCTGCGAAAGATAGCCGATTCCGATAGGCGCGAGCGAACCGATGAGCCCTGCGAGAACGTTGATGAAACCGAGCGTACCTGCCCGATAACGGGAATCGACAACATCAAAGATAGCCGCGAACTGGTTCGCCCCGTATGCGCCGCGCGAAAGGCCAAAGACGGCGGCGGCCGTCCATACGGAAGCCAACGTCGGCCCAAAGGCGAAGAGAACAAGCATCGGGGCGGCGACAAACTGCGTCGCCAGCATGAAGACGAGCCGGAAGCGCGGATAGCGTTTGACGAAGCGGTCCGTCAGCCAGCCGGACGCAAGAATCGCCGCGAACGCAGCCGCATAGTGCCAGAACATGACTCCGGTTCCGGCGGCGCCCGGCGTGAGATTGAATTTTTTGGCGATGAACTTAGGCCCCCACGCGCTGTAACCATAACCGACAAACACCTCGATGATGTAGGCAAAGGCGCAGAGAAGCGCGGTCGGACAGCAGAAAAACGCCTTGAGCGAATCCGATATCGGAGGCTTTGCCGCAGAGGTGACATTCTGGCTGTTATCTGATTTGCTGAAAAGGAGAAAAGCAAAACCTAAAACGATACCGACACCGCCGAATATGAAATATGTCCAGCGCCATGAATCGCAGAGGGAAAGAACGAGCGCCACCGCCGCGCCAGAGACGAACCAACCCGTATAGTAGGCGGCCTGGTGGCACGAGAGAGCAATCGTGCGCGTTTCCTTATGATATTCGGAAATGAGTGCGTTTGCCGTAGGAGAATAGAGAGTCTGCGGGATGACGACAGCAACTGAAACCAGCAGGAAGAGAGTGATGAATCCATTCGCAAAGCCGGCGCATAATGTCATCACGCTCCAGAAAATCGCCGCCCAGCCGATAAGTCTGCTGCGGTTGAAACGGTCACCGATCAAGCCGGCGAACGGGACGACTATCGCATACGTCCAGAATATCCCTGAACTCAAAAGACCGAACTGCACATCTGACAGCTTCAATTCCTCCTGGATGGGAATCGCCAATACACCCAGAATGGCCCTATCTACGGTATAGACAAGGAACAGTCCGCAGAGGAAAGCCAATAATGTCCATTTATTCTGAATCGCTTTAATCATGCGAAAAATTATACCAAACCATCCATTTTATACAGTAGATTTCACGCATTTATTATCGTATCATTTGCGAAACAACACGAACTGTGGTATATTACAGCCTCATGTCGAAAACAATTTTATATCTTCAACATACTCCAAGCGAATCCGCACGACACAAACTGCAGGGCGCACAGAAATACGCGAACAAATGCGGCTGGGCGGTAAACATCATTGAAGACTGTCGACGGGTTGCAAACGTTTCTCGGCTTTTGGATCTATGGAAGCCGGACGGCTGCATCGCAGACTGCGCCGGGATCAGCAATGCCTTTTCTCCAAAAGCTTTCAGCGCTACACCTACCGTCTTCCTCAACCGCTCTGCAGGCGACAAGCCCGACCGCATCGCCTCCGTATTCCACAACCAACGGCAATCCGCCCTTTTGGCATCCAAAGAAATCATCCGTCTTGGGCGCAGTCATTTTGCGTT
>SUVZ01000239.1 GCA_015061765.1 Lentisphaerota bacterium | reverse complement strand
GGATCGGCGGGAAGCTGTTCGCTCGGCATGACGTTTTTCGGCGGCTATGCCGCATGTGCGTTGTTGAGTGGATTTTTGGCGGCTGCGCCAAGATCAGTCGTACAAACTGAAAGAAAGGAGAGTCTATGAGAGTTAGATGTTTTGCCACATCTGTGGCGTTGACGGTAACCACAGCGGTTGGTGCCGTAGCATATGGCTCTGAAATCACCGCTACGGGTGATCCCGTTGCCGTTGATCTTCGAGCCGCCGGTGTCATGGGGGTCGTCGACACCGCAAAAATCAGATTTAGTCCTAAATGGATTGATGCCAACGCTTCCGTGAGAATCGAGGCGGTGAGCGGTGGAGTTACCAATGTGATCAAAACGGGCGGCTCGGGCGAGGAAGGGATTCTTTCCTGGTCTTGTCCCGAAGGCGGCGGGCCTGTCTACAAACTTTTGATGTGGACGCTCAGCGACGGCACCGTGATTGGCGAGCCGCTGACGAGAACCGTTTCTTTCGGTATCGAGTCTGAAGGGAGAATCGCTGCTGTCGACACCTGTGCGGATTCCCTTAAGACGGCTGTGGCGTCCGGCGGCAAGGTGATGCTTGCCTATTCAACCGTCTGGAAGGAAGATACGTCATCTGTCGAAATAGGGGCGATACAGCTTTCCGGCAAAAGTGGCCCGGAGATCGGTACCAATGTCGTTTTCTCCGCTCTCGCAGACGCCGAAGGTTTGACTGAACTGTGCGGTATCGGGCCTGGATATTGGAAGCTGGTTTGTCTGGCGAAGGATTCGTCAGGTGAGACGCTTCTTGAATATCAGACAGATGTGTTTAAGCGCAGGTGCGGTTTTATGTTGCGCATACGGTAAACAATCAAAAAGGAATCGAAAGGAACAACCTCATGAAAACTTCAGCAAAAAGTGTACTGTTCTCCATCGCGGCCGGTCTTGCGCTGTCCGCCGCCGCCGCTACGATATCCGTCGATGCGGTCAATCAAAGATGGCCGTGGAACAACCTGGTGGATGTCGATTTTACGATATCGGGCAGCGAGTCGAGTATGGCCTACCGGATTGAACTTTCCGCGACCTACAACAATGGGGCGAACAGGGTGTACGCAAATTCTTACCTGACCGAGCCGGTTGTGGAGGGAGACGGACAGAAGCGTGTCACCTGGAATCTTGGTGATGACTGCCCTGAGCTCAAGAGCGATGATTTTACGATATCCGTGACGGCTACGCCGCTGACCGACAATACAATTCCCGTTTATATGGTTATCGATCTTTCATCGGGCCCGCAGTCGACCAAATACCCTGTCCGCTACACGACGAAAGCACCTGACTTGAGTGACGACAAGTGCCGTACCACGGAGATGTGGCTTCGTCGCATAAAGGCTGGCACCGAATTCACCATAGGAGGCGCGTTCTCGGGAGTTGCTTCACTTCCTTCGTCAAAGACAATGAAGTTGACCCAAGATTTCTATATGGCCATATTCGAGACTACGCAGCAGCAATGGGCGATGGTGCAAAATGAATGGCCGTCATTTTATTCAAATGAAACATATCGTGCCACACGACCGGTCGAGAGTATTTTCAAAAGCAATGTTCGCGGCAGGCTTTATTATTGCCCATGGCCTCAAAATAGTGAAGCCAATTCAGGAACATTCGTGAAGAAAATGCAAGACCGTACAGGATTGGCGGCATTCGATCTGCCGACTGCCGCGCAATGGGAGTATGCGGCTCTCGGTGGTGCTGCTTCCGGTTCGTATGGTGGTTATAATCTTTCAGGAGGAATCTCACAGAGTACGATGATAAATTTTGCCCGTTGCACACAGAATGGTGGTGGAACGGCAGATGGTGACATAGGAATATCGGAAATAAATGGAGATAAAACCGGTACTATGACGGTTGGGCATTACAAGCCTAACGATTATGGGCTTTATGACATGTTGGGAAATGTCTCCGAGATGGTTCTTGACCGCTATTCAAGTACTTGGCCGGATAATGTGCCGGAAAGCGATTATAAGGGGCCTGAAGCGGGGTATGATAATACGATAAAGGGAACGCCGTATAGCAACGGTGCTAGTTATCAGACTCTTCGTTATCATAATAAGTTGGGTGATACGTCTTCCGATAGGGCTGTCGGTGCTCGTTTCTGCGTTACGCTTGATTGAAGAAGAGGTGCTTTAAATGATGCGCTTTGGTGTTTTTGCGGTCATATTCAATGTCGCCGTTTTTTCGGGCACCTTTGGTGCGGTGGAGCCGGGCGAGAACCTGCTTCTGAACGGTGCGTTGGAGGCTGATCAGGTCGAATGGCCGTCAGGATGGCGCAAAAATCGCGTCGAAGCGCTCACATACCGTCCTTCCGGGGGACCGGAAGGACGAGGATGCGTGTCATTCCGGTCAAAGTCATGTGACGATGTCGCTGGTGAAATCGGCACCTGGCAGTCTGGCTATCGTCTCTACGCAGGCGCTAAATACAAGATGTCTGCACTTGTACGTACAAGCGGCTTTTCCGGCATTCAGGGCGGTATCGTAGCGGTCAACGAGCGTAGCAAGGAAAATGCTGGCATTGTGAGTGTCCCTTCGGACACGAACGGTAAATGGGTGCGGTTGGATCGTGTGTTTTCTGCTCCGGGGAAGCCGGGCGATACATACACGATTGTGGCGAAGGCGGAGCGCTTTCAAGGCGAATTCGACGTTACCGATATCCGGCTTGAAGCAGTCGATTCTGTGGCGCTGGAAAAAACGGAGCGTCTGGCCGTTTTGTCGGCGCAACATGAATTGAAGGTGTTCCCTTTCTCGCCCATCCTTGCGCGCATTCCTCGGCATTCCCCCAGAGTGGAGTTCCGTGCGTTCGGCAACCTGCCTAAAGGCGTGGATGCGAAGGAGTGCGAGATACGGCTGGAGAGAGAGGGATGCAATGACGTTTCGCGCGTTCCGCTTGATATGAAGAAAGGGATGTTTCTCGATGTCCCGTGTTCATCGTCGGTGACGCAAGGATGGTTTACGGTTTCCATTGCGCAGCGCAACGGCAAAAAACTGTTCTCCGAACGCTGGAGATACAGGCTTCGCGATGTTCCGCGCCATCTCGATGAAGGCAGAAAACTCAACAATCTATGCTATGAGCTTGTGCGCTCTGAGTATCCCGTGCGCAGCGGTAGGGCGATATACCGTTTCCCGATGTGTCGTGACGGGTGGGTGTTCATCAAGGCCGGTTCTGGCGGCGGAGATGTCGCCGTTCGTCTCGATGGCGGCAAAACCGTAATCGATCCTTCTGTGCCGCACGGAGAGACATTCCGTTATCTTGAGGAAGGATGGCATTCAATCGAGGTGACTGGGGCTGTATCGCGCTTGACCGATATCGTTGTGCGCAGGATAGTTGAGATTTTCAATTATAGTCCGTGCACTATGCCCGTTGTCAGGGAGAATGGCGCCTATGACTGGGATTTCTGTGAGAAGTATGTATTCCCGGCGATGACGACGGCTAACGGTGGCGGAATGTCAGGAGAGCGGTTCAAGGAATTCCGCGAACGCGGTTTTCATCGCCTGGGGAGCACTGGAACTGTAGGCGCACCGGCCGATCTGCTTGTCAAGAAGCTTACGGAAGCGGAGTCTTTTGCTCGAAAAGGTTATGACGGGGTTACCTGTGACGAATTGAATTTTGCTCTGGCAAAGGACGTTTGCGAATTTGCCAAGGGTTTGGGGGAGTATGAAAAGAAGCGTATGCCCCGACACAATATCTATGCTTGGGTTTATGGAAAGCCCGTGACACCCGGAATCGATGAGATGTTTTTTGCCAATTGCGTCAATGCCGGTCTGGGTGGCGGACGGGTGCTGTATGAGTTCTACTGCCGCACGTGGCCGCAAGAAAGCGAAGCGCTGTCTTTCTTCAGAACGCGCCTTGTCGACGGCATCAGAAGATATCGGCAGATTTATCCGATATCCCCGGCTTCAACCGGAGTAATACTGGGTAATTTCAATCTTGCGCCTGTCATCTCCATCCATCATCATCCCGAGGTGTGCTTCAAGCGGCATCTCGATCTTCAGGTGCAGATGATTGCGACTGACCCGGCACTTGAAGGAATAGGTACTGTAGGCTATTGGGGCAGCGGCAAGGCAGACGAGGAGATTAACCGTTGGAGTTTTGCCTTGATGCGGCATTACGTTGTGGAGGGCAGAACTGATCTGCTTTCGGACAGACTCGGATTTTCTTATCGTCCGAACCATATTCTCAACGGAGATTTCCGGGGGAGGTTGGATCCGTGGAAATGCAAAGGCGGCGTGAAAGTCGATAACATAAAGGATTTCGTAAAAACGTGTCAGAACCGTTGGGGCGGGAGCGTGGAGGATTATTTTGCGGCGTTCCCTGCCAGGACGAAATCGGTTGCTGCACTCAGTCAGACGGCAAAGGGGCTTGTTCCGGGACGCATGTACAAGCTGCGCTACATGACGTTCGATGTCAAGGACGTGCGGGCGAAGAAATTCAATCCGCGGAAGTTCGGCATTGCCGCATCTGTCGGCGATGGGGCTGTCGTTGATCCGGCGCTTACTTGGACGCATGTGGATAAACGTGAAAAGGGTATGTATGCGCACAACAATAACTGTGCACGGGTGAATCTCGGTCAGATTGTATTCACCGCCACCAAGCCTGAGACGGAAATCGTTTTCAGCAATGAGCCTGCCGCTCCCGGCGAGGAACTTGGCATCAACTACATTTCTTTATTGCCATATTACCCCGGGCAATAGGTGTGGATTCGGCGGGGAGAGACCCTGCGCGGGGTGAGATTTCGGGGCGGTTTTTGGCGTATTTTGGAAGATAGCGGGATTTAGGGGATGGTAAGAATTGGTGTCCAGTATTTGGCAAACGGGGTACAAATAGAAACAGCCTGCCTTTGTTGATAGTGTCCGTTATTATGGCAAACTGCGTAGGCCAACTTCCTTTAAGATGTTTATTGCCAAGGTGGGTGCCTTTTGCTACAATGACGGTGCAAACAAGATGACAAACTGAAAGGAGTCCCTATGAAAAAGAGTCTGTTTTTCGCTGCGTTGGCGACAGCCGCAACCTTAAGCGCAAGCAATTCTGCGTTGCCAAGGTCAAGCAATGGAACTGGATGCAAGTCATGTTGTAACTCTCAGGGCTGTATGAAGCCTGGCAATCGGAAGTACATTGGCGAAGAAGCGGCAATTGCCGTCGCTCTTGCCCATGCCGGACTTGCGCGCAATGCGGTGCGCGATCTCAAATGTGAACTTGATCGCGAAAACGGTGTCATGGTCTATGAAGTCGAATTTGAATCGGGTATTTACGACTACGAGTATGATATTGAAGCGACGACAGGCAAGATCCTTAAGTCCAAGAAAGAGCTCGACTGAACAAGTCCCGCACGTCAAGACAAAAGCCCCGGCATCAGCCGGGGCGTGAGCGCATCGAGTATCCGGACAACATGTGCTTTGGCATGGTTCTCTTGGTGGAGGATGACAATCTCGCCATGATCCGCGAATGGAAGGCAAAGGGGATGAAGCATTTCAAGCTGCGTCCCAATTATCTTTGCTATACCGGATGGCTGATGCACGGTCAGGAACGGTTTCTCGTAGAGAACTTCAAAGTCAACTTCCGCTCCATGAGCAGTGTCCTGCTTGGAAAATCAAGGGACCCTCGGCATGAAGGTTGCGTGACCTAGGGCATAAGGGTCACGTGACCCCTGACATGAAGGTCACCTGACCCTTGCACCGAGGGTCACTTGACCCTTGGCATGAGGGTCACCTGACCCTCAAAATGACCTTTACCGAGCGTCGTGAACTTTTTGAAGGATCCCCACGGACTTCCTGCAAAAGTAAGTATTCTGTGTAAACTTCTACAGGACACAACTACCCATTCCCCCTCATATCTCATTATGTGATATAATTTGCGCAAATGAAACTTATAGCGACATATGTGAGTGATTTTGCCGGTCTTATAAAGCAAGGCGGCACATACGCCGATAAGACGGCGCATTTCCATCAGTTGGTGACGGAAGAGTTCAATCAGAATAGATAGTGTTTTCTGATTTAGCGCTGGAGGCAGGAGAAATGATGACACTTTTTGTTGAGACGCTGTTGAAGTATTTCTTCTTGACGACGCCGTTCTTCGCGTTGTCCATGTTTCTTGCCATGACGCCCGATCTGACGGCGAATGAACGGGGGCGGCTTGCGAA
>SUVZ01000238.1 GCA_015061765.1 Lentisphaerota bacterium | reverse complement strand
GCATGGTTTGCCGATTTGATATGCGTTCCGTTGATGTACAGAGCCACCCCGCCACCGGAATAGGTTGCTGAAAGATAGACAAAATCATTTGTGCTGTCAAACGCCGTGTTGGCGCACTTCATTTGCGTTCCTCCGCTTGCAGTGTGGGTGGCCACATTGTACGACAACGGCGATTCCATCAAGGTCAGCTCGAAACTCTGCGCCACGGAAAAGACCCGTGGATTCTTTTTCCCAAACGGCAAGGCCTTAACCCATGCAGACATTGTGAAGTTGCTTATGTCAAAGGTTTCGTGGTTGATGGGCGTAGTCTTGATATAATCGTAGTCTTGCCAACGAATTTCCGTACCGTCGCTTTTGTGCGTACCATCTCCGAAAAACGCCATTCCAATCTTCCCCGGATCGGAAAGTCTGGGGCCCGCCCCGTTCACAGTTCCATCCATGCCCGCGCCCGACGAGTCCGCCGCCGAACCGGAGAAGTGCCATACACCTATGTAATTTGCCTGAGACCAAACAGACGTCTCCGGAAGAGCCTGCGCCGCCGAAGCGTTCGGCTTATAGTACATCCACAGCGTAGATGGCGACGGAACGAACGCATCCAACCGCACCCATACGGTAGACTCGCCCTCCGGATTCCAGCAATCAACCTCATGCGGTAGCACAAAGCCGTTATCATCCGTAAAACGCAGATCGTTTTCAGCGTCGGAACATTCGCCGTACACCGGCGAACCCTGCGGAATGCGTATCAGAACCGGAAACGAATAAAGAACCTTATCTACACCGCTGCCCTTGATTGAAACACTGCATCTGCGGCGGAAATTCTCGGTGTCAATCAACTGAGTTCTGTCTATGACCTCCAATTCGCCGATATCGGCAAAATTCGGATCGTTCTGGGCTGCATAGTCAGCCGCCACCCAATCCGCGCCTGATGCGGTAAATCTCAGGCGCATCTCATCCATAAAGCCACTAAAACCTGAAGCATATCTGTTTGGATAGCTGCCGAGCCTCAATTGGTATGGAGACGGCGTCACTGAGAAGCCAGAAGCCTTCCGGCCTTCATACTCGCCATTCGCATACAGGTCGCAGCCTCCATCCCGGAAAACAGCCGTCAAATACACATAATCCGAAGAACAATCCTTCAATGTATCCTTTTTATACTGTTCAGTGGCGCCGACAGCCGTATAGGTGTTGGCGTCCTTCACCTGCAACCCGAAACCCGTTTCCTGGTCTGAGTTGTTTTTGGTGGAAAACAGATACATCGCACGATCCACGGGGACAATCTTCACCCATGCGGACAGCGTAAAATTAGTTCCGTCGAAATTCTCGGAATCCACGACCTCGGTCGAAACGCTGTCATCGCCGTCTCCGAAAAACGCGGTTCCCACCTTTCCTTCCGCGCTGAAGGACGGCTCGCTCACGTTGGAGTGCGCCATTGCGCTGGGCGAGGAGTCCGCCGCCGATCCGGAGAAGTGCCAGACACCGGCATAATTCGATTTGCCCCACACTTCGGCAGATTGGACAGAAGACTGCCCGGTGCCGCCGACATACATCACGATTCCGGACGACTCACCGCCGAGAACCGGTACATTGACCCAGACCGTCGACTCGCCGTCCGAATTCCATACGTCAATCTCATGTGGCAGGACATTCCCGGATGCATCGGCGAAGCAGATATTTGCGGAATCGCCGGCCGTTGCGGAATGGATGGCCGAATCCGACGGTATGCGCAGCAAAACCGGAAAATCACGAAGCTCCGAACCGCCCGTGTAGCCCGGAAACGTAACATTGCATTTCCAGCGGAACAGCGTCGTATCGACTTTCTCCGCCTGCGCCTGACGGCAGATTCCCACCGCCGCCAATGCCATGAACACAGCCGTCAATGTTTTCTTCATGATGATTCTCCTTTCTCAACGGTTAAATTTCAGAATGATTAGTTTGATGCATCCGAAGTGCTGACAAAAAGCGTCCCCCACGTCGATGGGGTGTGCGGAACTCCATTCTGCCACCCAAACGCCCCGCACTTCGCGTTCCTGTCGGGGAGTCCAAGCGAAACCCTTTCGAAGAACCGGAGCTGCGGATTGACGTTCGGCTCAAACTGCAATGACGAGAACGGAATGACGACAATGGCGCGCCAGCCTTCCTGGGTCTTTTCGACACGGCTTTCCCACTTGCAATCCCTGCTCCCGTCCGAAACGACCGCTTTGTTGCGGGTGCCATCCGCCGCCAGCATGAAATGCCGGTATGAAGCCCGGTCCGCCTCGAAGAACAGCTCCACGAAATCCCCAGTCGAGCAGGCGTTGCGGTCCGAAGTGGAATGCGTCACGACGGGTAGTCCACCCTTCTTCACATCGATTCCGACGACCAGCTCCCTCTCGTTCGAATAGATGCGCGTATTGACGCCGGCGGTTTCGGGGATGGCGGCGGGGCGTATGCGTGTGAACCCCGTCAAGGACGTACCCCGTGACCACGGCTTCCCGTGGAACATGTCGAAATGCGGCTTTATCGCAGTGCCGGTGAACCGGACGCGCGTTTCAACCTGCCTGTATTTCGGCGATTCGGCGATCCACATCTCAAGGATGCGCTGCATGGATGCGATCCATTTTCTCCGCACTTCGCAATCCGCCTTCGCCAAAGCCGCCTTCAGAGCATCGCGGCATTTGTCGGCTATTCCGTTCTGAACGATGTAGATCGACGCCATGCGGAAAGGATTGTCGCAGAAGCTTGAAGAGATGCTGTTGGAGTACCACGACCTGCGCACCTCGTCGTAGAAGCGTCCGACATCATGGGCGGCAGGACCAAGCGTGCGGGAGAGGAAGTCCCTGCGCAATGCCACCGGATCGAGGGACGGATCCCAGAAGAGCCGCTCGACAACCCACGCCTCCATCGCATTCATGTCGTAAAATTCGGAGCTTGGACGCATGACACCCTTCGCATTGGCACTCAACAGCTTGCCGTCATCGAAATCGACGACGGGCGCATACACGTATTTCCCTCCCTTCTCCAAAAAGTAGCGCAGGTCGACCGCGGCGGTGTCGGCCATCGGCCTGGGGAAGAACAGATTTCCGCACCAGTAGTACTCCCTGAGACCGATCTCCGCGCCGCTCGCAAGCCATCCGTCGAGCTTTTCCCTCCAGCGGCGATTGGTCGAACCTTCCACAAACGATTCGCGCATGTTACGCGGATATGGGCAGAATCGGACTATGATGTTCTTCTCGAGCTTGATGCGCGGAGCCTCGGTGAGATGGTAGTATCCGTGGACTATGGCTTTCGCGCCTGGACGGACCGCCGCCACGCGCCGCGCGACCTGGTTGTAGAACCGGAAAAAGCGCGTCGAACGGTAGGCCGGATCGCCAGCCTCAAGGAACGTTCCGTCATCCAGGCGGATCGGCTTCTGGCACTCGTCGCACTGGCATGTAAGCACACGGTCCTCTATCGTGATGTTTATCAGCTTGATGTCGCGTGGCACGGATGGCATCTTCCGTTCGACGGCATCGCAGAACGCCTTGACGAATCCAGGATTGCTTTCGCAGAAATTCATCTTCCCGCCCGTCCAGCGCTTGCCGTCGATCATCATGCGGTATTCCGGATGGTCGGGACATTCCGTCTTCGGGAACCACACCTTCTGCATGTTGTGTCCGCGGCCGCCGCCCCAGTAATCCATGTGACATCCGATCATGCCGTACCGCATCGCAAGGTCGCGATGCTCCAGACGGGTGCCGCGATCATGCAGCGACGTATCGCCGTTGCGCACCCGGAAGCGCCAGATCTCAGGCGATTTGGAGTTGGAGCCCAATGTCCGCCTGAGGAATGCGGGAATGTCCACATACTCGTCCTGAAGGCCCTTCCATCCGGCGGGCGCCGGACGCTTCGTGTAGAGGCACAGGTCGCCGCCGGGCCTGGGCCAAATGATATCGGTATGCCGCTCCAGCCACTTGTGGACGCCATTGACGAGTCCCTTTGGGTTTGCCGCGACAAAGTTCAACACGCCGTCCCTCCATCTTACGGCATATCCGTCAGTCCCTTCAAGACGCTTCCAGTCGGCGGCAAACTGCCCATCCTTCGAAGGCAGCCGGAAACGGACGGGCGGAGCGGAACCGAAAACCTTCGTCGCAAAGTTGGTGAACTCCTCATGCGCCCATTCGACGGCCGGATGGCTCGACATAGGATAATCGAACGACCAGAACTTTTCGGGAGAGAGAAACACGTGCCCGACAATCCCCGTAATGTCGAACATCCAATCTTCAAGCCTGCCCTTTTCAGCCTTCCTGAACACGACCTTCCAGAGTCCGGCATCAGCCCCCGCCTGTTCGACATGCCCCTTCCTGGCAAACACGGACGGACAGTTGTATACGCTCCGGCCCGTCGAGGAGACCAGCTCGACTCCTATGGCTTCGCTGCCGTCACCCGAAACAAAGAATCCGAACTCCGGCGCATATTCCGGAACGGAGAAATACAACTCTCCCTGAGAGCCGATGGCCGCACACCAGTCAGACGTAAGATCGGCAGCAATGGGAGCATCGCACTCAAGAAGCGACAGCTGCAGGCCGATGCGCCTTGAGTCAAGAAAATAGAATCCTGCCTTGGGCGCGTCGAACTCCAGCGTCTCCACATCCTTCCCCGGCAAAGGGGCGGAAGCAATAATCTTGCCGTCAACATCAGAAAATTCCACTTCCCCGAATACGGCGCGGGAATATCTGCCGATGGGATTTTGCCTCCACTTGAACTTTATGGTTCTGGCGCGATCGGCATAGAATACAAACCGCAACTGATGACGGAAACGGATTGGCGAGAGCTTGACCATCTCGCCAGGACGGGAGTCTGAAACCCTGGCCCGGGAGAAATTCGGAGCAGGCTTAACGGTCGGAACCTTATTCTTCGCCGAAAGGAACGGAAGGTTTCTGACAACCCATTCGTCTTCGACCTTCGTCTCGACCACTCTTCCTCTCTTATTCCGCTCGACGATGCGACAACCGGTGAACTCGCAGGTGAATGGGCATCTGGGAGAGGCCTTTATCGAAAAGACGTTGTTTCGCGGATGCTCGAACGAGCAGTCGCGGAATATGAGCCGTCCGCCGATTTCCGAGCGGTCGTCCCGCGTGTTGTGCACGGTGACGGCTGTTGCATTGCCAATGGTGCGGCAGCGTTCAAACACCATGTCAAAGGGCTGCGATTTTCCCGGAACCAACCTGCCCAGGGCAAGCTCTATGCCATGGTTCTTGTTGTTCTCGAAGACGCATTCCCGCATTACGATGCCCCTCATCAGATCCTCCGGGGAATTCGGCTCGAAGTCTATCCCCGACTGCGGCGGCAATCCGCGTGTGTTCTTGAACGTGCAGCGTTCCACAATCAATCCATCGACACTTGTGACACTGATTCCCTGACGGACGCTTGTATCGACACACACGTCTTCGATGCGTATGCCGGTGGAAGCACGCACGCCGTCTGTGATGCCGAAAGCCTTGCCCCGGCGCTTCTTGAGAGCGCCCACATAGATGCCGTCGCCTCCGGCGTTAAGTATCTTGAGTCCCCTGACTATGGCATTGTGCGTTCCCAATATTGTTATGGCGTGACGCCATTCGGATTTTCGGTACGGTGGCTTAAGATAGTCATCGTGATGCATGCGGATCGTGCCTTTTCCGCCAATCACAACATTGCTGCACGCCGGAAACGAGAATACGCAGTCGTCCTTGCCGAGATACCCTCCCTTCTTGGCCTCCACCACCGCACCATCCTCGAAGAATATCTCCTGGTTCGAACGGCCACGCAACGGCAGCACAATCCAGCGACGGGCATCGACCACAACCTTCTTCGCGCCGGAATCGATTGCCGCCTGCATAAACCTGGTGGAATCTTCAGCGTCGAAGCCAAACTCCGAAACCCGCACCACATCCTTCGCCAATGAAGACGCGACGGCCAATGTCGCCACGACCGCAAGATTGAACTTATGTGTCATCCTGCAGAGCAGAGATCCATGCCCCGGCATTGCCGTCAGCGCTTCCTCCATTTTAAACGATCCTCTTCCTGTCATCGCTTCGTTCCTTTCTTCGCTTTAAATGGCTGTGAATTATATTTGTTTTTTTTTCTGTCAAATCCGCGTTCTCACAGTTGCAAGGCGACTTGAAAAGGCAGCTTCGAAACCGGGGTTATCTTATCAGCACTTTAAACCCTGTTTCCTTGAACGTCACGGTCAATGTGGATG
>SUVZ01000237.1 GCA_015061765.1 Lentisphaerota bacterium | reverse complement strand
GAGCGGCGATTCCGAGGCCAAAGTGACCGTCGGGACAAACGGCACGATATTCGCCGCTTCGGCGACAGACGACTGGACGCTTTCAACGCTGTCACTCGACACAAATGCGGCAATCAGGGTGACGATAGCCAAGACGGTCGATGCCAATGGGGTTGAGCACGCTTCAGGCGCGACGATCCATGTGACAGACAGTCTTTCAACAGAAGGATTGGCGAAGGTGAAGCTTTCGATGTCGGACATCGCGTTTGACGGACTCACAAACCGCTTTGTGGTATTGACGGCTCCAAAGTCCGCTGAACTGGATAGGGATGATTTTGTTCTTGATCTCGACATGGGTGCATATCCCGCGGATATGCGCCGCCTTGCCAAGCTTGAGGTCGAATGCGGAGAAGACAGGGATTCGCTCGTGTTTACGTTTGAGCCTGTCGTGAGTCTTGTGATATCCGACAACAATGAGCAGACGGCCTGCAGCAGGGCCACAACGTCATTTGCCGACGACATGGAAAGTCATTGGTCGGATAGACGCCTTCCGCATGAAGGGGCGCATTATGTTGTCCTGAAAACCGGAGATGTCGCCAGTTATCTGAATACGATGGGCGTTGGACGTTCGAATTCATCTTCCGAGTATGAGATGCGCCATTTCCCGGGAGAGTCGCTTACGATAGGACCAGACTGTATGCTTACATTGTACCAGTCGATTTTCAAGGTAAAGGAACTGCGTATTCTGGATGGTGCGTATGTGCGCCTTGGGCAGTTCTCAACCGTGAAAGACGGAACTGTAAAAATAGAGGGCGAAAAGCTGGTCGCGCCATCGGGCACAGTGCGTATTCTGGTGTATGCAAATTATACGGCGGAGTTTTCCGGCGATCTGTCGGGTGAGGCGACGATAACAATTCCAGGTGTCGGCGCAACTTCTTCACCACAGGGTACCACTCGTTTCGCTGGAGACAATTCGGCGTTCGAAGGCAGATTCTCTGTATCGCAGGTGAATTACAAAGGAAATGCCCCGGACGAGACTAATATGCAGACGCTGAGTGTAGCCGCGACCAATCAGCTTGGAGGTGTGATTTCCGAAATGGCATGGGATGGAATTACCCTCAAAAGAATGTGCCGGATACATGTCTCCGGGAATGCCGCACTCGCCAAGGGCACAAACAGGGGACTTTACATCGACAGTACCTCTGATGTGGAAGGCACGGCGTTTCTGGGGCGAATTTTCGTAATTTCCGGAAAGGAGTTCGCGGTGGAGACCCTGCTTACGATGAACGGAACACTGGATAAGGAGGGAGTCGGTACGCTCACTCTTGCCGCTCCGGTTAAATTCGGAGAGGGTGCCGTAAGTGACATGCCGTCGGTGAATTCGAACATCCTGAACATTGCGGAAGGCACGCTCAAGGTGCGCGGGGCGGACTGCATCGACGGACTTGAGATACGTTTCGGCAGTTCGGCGAAGTTTGTCATCGACGCAACGTCATCCGATGCCGATTCTCTGCGCTATGGAGTCAGGAACGTGAAAACGGACACGCCGTTCGTCCTTCCCGACGGGGAGGCCAAGCTGCCGCTGGAGATTCTGTATCCCCAGTCCGTTCCGGAGGAGGGTGTGGTTCTGGGCATCATGACGGTTCGCAGTTCGATCGCCGCCCGGATCAAGGCGATGCTGCCTGAGATGCCGCGCCGCATCGACGGGAAAATCGTGAGGAATGTCGAGATTGTCGATGCCGTGAACGGTTGGACGACTTTCGCCCTGGAGATCGGCGTCAATCATGGGACAAAAGTGATAATCAGATAACACGTAAAAGAAAGGAAATGAAATGAGTTGGTTGTTGCTGGCGGCGCTGCTGTATCCGTCTGTGCTGAAGACGGAGGCGAACCTGTTCAAGGACAGGGAATGGGAAAACAGAGTGGATAATTCCGACCGCAGAGGCTTCACATGGGAGAAGTCGAAGGGCGGACCGTTCACGGCCGAGGAGCCGGTATGGAAGATCACGTCCCGTGTGCCACTGTCGGCGTTCTGGCGGCAGGAAGTGTCGCTTAAGACCGGACACCGCTATCTTTACGGCGCATGGGTCAGGCGGGACAAGGCGCCTGTGCTGCTGTGGAGCTATGGACGTACGAAAAAGGACAAGCCTTACAACAATAGGGTATATCTTCTTGGCGGTTTCAACAGCTGCCTCGACGGGTATCTCAGGCCGGAGATAAAGGCACAGCTTGGCGGCGGCGGAGACAGGTGGAGTATTCTGTACCGCCCGATAGACGTGACCGAGGAGCTTGTCGGGAAGGTGCAGTTCAAATTCGGCGTATTCATGTCGACAGGGTCGGTGGAGATCGCGCATCCGTTCCTGATAGACATAACGGGGATGGACCGGATACCGCTCGTGGCCGAGCACAAAGGCGCGCCGGTGAAGCGGCTGGCGCTTGAACTTGTGGGGCTGCGGGATCTGCAGTGGGAAAGGCGCTTTGCCGATCCCGTGGCGGAGTATAGCGAAATAATCGCCGATTCCGATGCGTTGAGGGGATTCGACAATACCAAGCGCGTTGATGGCAGCATGCTGTCCGTCACCTATGCCGACGGCATGATGGACAGTGTCTACGCGCCTCAGGAGGGCGCATCGCTGGCCCATTGAGGTCGGACGGCAACCGGGGAATCAAGGAGAGAAGAAAGATGAAGGAAACGGTGATGAAAAGTCTGCTGTTGGCAAGCGTGCTGTTCGCGGTGCCGTCGGCGAGGGCGTTTGACGTTGCTCTGCAGAACCGGGACGGCACGCCGTACCGGCGGGACGGTCAGGTCGAGCTGACGGTGGAGCGCATGCAGGATGTCTGCGGAGCGGAGACCATACGCTGCCGCGTCGTGTCGCTGTGCGACCGAATCCAGATGCTGCGGATCGTCGCCTCGGACGAATTCAAGGGCGCGACGGTGCTGTGGGACGGAAAGGATGAGGTCAAGCCGTCGGGAAGGAGGATTTCGGTTCCGCTGTACATGAACTTCAGGTTCCTCATGGTGGCCTCCTGGAACGAAAGCGCCGGCGTGGCGCTCGCCGCCGGAGCTGAGGATTTCAACTCGTACGTGGACGGCATCCTCGATGGCGACATGCGTTCGATATCGGTGCATGCGACATTGACGGGGAAGGGCTCCGAATATGTCTGCAGCTTCCACCGCGTTCCGTTCAGCCCGAAGTACGGCATACGCGAGGCCTACGCCCGCTACTACCGACTGTATCCGGAGCGGTTCTTCAAGAATCCCGATGTGTATCCCGGATACTACGGAATATGCGCGGAGTATGCCAGCTGGCAGTCTCCGAATCCAGACACGTGCCGTTTCATGAACGCGACGTGGGAGTGGTGCTACGGGGCGGACCGCACATGGGGAGACCTTCTCAATTCCGTGAACCCCTCCGGGAAGAATTCGGTGGACTACAAGTGGGTGGACCTGAAATACCACAACCGCAACGGCGGCAAGATACGCAAGGTCGCCAGCGCGAAGATATCGAGGGAGCGCTTCGACAGGATTCAGGGTTCGCGTTTCTCCAACGGGTACTATTGCGGCGTCGCGAACGGATTCTACACGATGACATTGGCGAACATCTCGAAGAAGCATGCCGCGCCGCATCCTGATTCCCATGCCACCGTCAACGGATTCGGGTTGAGCGCCTACCACTACACGACAGAGATATTCGCGTTCCCCGAATGCTCCTGGGGCGTTGAGCTGCGCCGTCAGCTGGCCGAATTGATGCCGAGATGGGATCTTGGCGGAATGGCGTTTGACGTGTCCAGCGCACGAAGCGTCTATCGCGGCGAACGCCTCAAGGCGATGAAGAACGTCAGCTGGGATGAATTCGGACCTGGCGTAGTCCGGGGAGTGGCGAACGCGAAGATATTCGAATATCTGCACACTCTAAAGAATAGCAGACTTCCCGGATGCGCCGGTGCTGCCGTGAATACGAGGTATCAGCATGTCAGCGATATGCTGTACGCGGATACCGTCATGCACGAGACGACACCGTGGGACCATCAGCTGCCGTTCCCGATGCACAGCAGACTCGCCCTGGGCGAGAAGGCGCTTACCCTGTGGGAGGGCTATTCGCCGAAAAGCTTTGATCCGAACTATGCGAAGTGGCCGGCGGGGCGGCTGGACATGCTCAAGAACGACCTCGGCCGTTTTGCCGTGCACAGGTCGCTTGTGGCCTGCGCATCGCTTCCGGTGCGCTACACGAGCGAATATGTCGCCAAAATGTCGCATGCGTTCGTGCGCCTGAACGCGGCGGGATGGAAGCCCGTCATCGGCGCGAAACCGGAATGCGGTGAATGCGAGCTGGCCCGGTACGGGCTTGGCGACAGATCGTTCATCGCCGTGTGCAACCTGACGAATCTCACGCGGAAGATCGTGATGGACGTGTATCCGGACGAAATCGCCACCGGACTTGTCGGGGCGAAGTCCGATGCCAAGGGTTTCCTCTACGTGCCGTTCTACGGCGGCGCCGCCGACAGCACGTTCGGCGACGGACGCATGCGGGTGTCCGTTTCCGCCGGAGCCCTGCTCGCGAACGTGCTTGAGGCCGTGGCGACTGTCGATGGCGAAGGAATGCTCTCGGCGTCATGGGAGGGGGATGGCTGCGGAAGAATGACCCTCATGCTGAAGTCCGGCGGATTCCGCGGAAAGGTCGTTTGCAGGGATGCGATAGAGGGATACCGCATCTCCGGTCCGGCGGCGCTTGATTTCAAGGGCGGCGAGACCGTGCGTCTGGCGTATCGCGACGCTTCCCTTGCGGCTGCGGCGGACGCTATCGGCAGACTGGACCTTTCGGACCTTTCAAAGCTTGCCGTGGAGCATTCGGCGGATGCGGATTCTCGGGAGATCGCCGAAAGGTTCCGCTTTTTCTTCAGGTCCGCCGGCAAAAAGGATGGCGAGAAGTCCGGTCCGGCTGTCGGCATTGCGGAGAACCGGGAGTTCGCCCGGCTTGGCGTCCGGATCGGAGAGCTTGAGGTTTTCTGCGGGGATCGTCTGGAACTGTCGCATTTTGCCCGTCGTGTGCTGAACGTCCTCAACGCGAAGCGGTATCCGTCGTATGGCCCCAAGCCGGAGATGGATCCGTGGGACGCGAGGCATTTCACGTTTTTGAGGTATTGATCGCCAGGCATGGCGTCGACGCCGCGCGTGCCGGAAAAGGAATGGGGTTTCGATGATTAAGTCAACATGTTTCCTTTCTTTTGCAATGTCTATTGTCACGGTTTCGCTTGCCGCGACGACCGGATTCCGTGAGGTGATAACCGAGGACTCGTTCTCGATGCTGAACATCATACCGTCCAGCCCCGGCAGGGAGGAAGTTGCGGCGGCGGATGGGGCGAGGTCGGCTTCTCGTTCGAGGACGGCGTTGTCCGCATTCCCTGCGAATGGCCGTGCTACGGCGTGAAGGTGTTAAGGATCCGCAGATAGGGAGTTCCGGGCGGACGGTACCGTTTTCAGAAATCGATTGAAAGGAGATATCCGATGAGCATGAACAGAAGAGACTTCATCAAGGGCACTGCATGGATGGGCGCGGCGGCGATGGCGGGCGGATGCGCCAATGCGGTCAGATTCGGCGGCGACGGCGGAGCCATGCAGGGTTTTGCGGCGGCTCCGCTGAAGAGGGTGCGCGTCGGGGTGGTCGGTTTGGGGAGCCGTGGAACGTCTGCCGTCCATCGCATATCCATGATTCCCGGGGTTGAAGTCGCCGCGCTGTGCGACATCCGTCAGGTGCGGGTCGAGGCTGAAGCCAAATGGCTCAAGGATAACGGCAGACCGCTGCCGAAGATGTTTTCAGGAAGGGAGGATTCCTGGAAAGACATGTGCCGGTACGACGGCATCGACTGCGTCTACAATGTGACTCCCTGGTCTCTGCACGCTCCGATCGGGGTTTTTGCGATGAACTGCGGCAAGCATGCGTTCATTGAAGTTCCGGCGGCGATGACGATCGACGAGTGCTGGGAACTTGTCGAAACGGCAGAGCGTACGCGCCTTCACTGCATGCAGCTCGAGAACTGCTGCTACGGAGAGATGGAGATGCTGGGCCTCAATCTCTGCCGGCAGGGATTGCTGGGTGAGATCGTCCATGGTGAATGCGCGTACATCCACGATCTTCGCGTCAGCAGTTATTACGACCAGGAACCGGACGGGGTCAAGGGGTGCTGGGACTATTGGCGCCTGCGCTGGAATCAGAGGCATAAAGGCAATCAGT
>SUVZ01000236.1 GCA_015061765.1 Lentisphaerota bacterium | reverse complement strand
AGATATCCCACCTGAACTCGCCCTCCTTCGGCTCAAGATCATTCCACAGCACGCGCAGATACACGACCGAAGTGCCGGGAAGCGGATCAACGTCTCCCGGTTTTGAATACATGCCGTACGCCCAAAGGCGGTTGGAATAGTGATAATGCACCAGACCCATGCCGGGGTTTATGAGCGTTGCGCCCGTATCCTGCATACGCACCGTGACCAGACTGTTGGTGTCGTAGCCGCTGCAGCACAAAGCAAGCGCCGCCGCCGTCACAAGCACAAACATGCTACGACCCTGTCTTTCTAAATACTTAATTCGCATTGAATCCTTCTTTCCACAAATAGAATAAACAATATGCAATCGCAAAGTTCATGCCGCCAAATTATAAACATCCATTTCAAAAAGTAAACCTAGCCTAAAGGACAATTTGCAGCCGCACCTTTTTGCAAAGGTCACTTATGATATAATCCGCCACCAGAACGATGAATACGATACTTTACTTCCAGTCGCCTTCAAAGACGAGCGCGCCCGACAAAATCGCAGGTGTGCGGCGCTATGCGGCGACGGCGGATTGGCATGTTCAGCTTGTGAACGGCATCCCGTCTCCAAACGCGCTTGCCCAGCTCACGAGATTCTGGGGGGCGTCCGGAGCGATCGTAGAATGCGGCGGCGGATATCAGGATATCCCGACGGAAATGTTTTCCGTGCTGCCGACCGTCTACCTCGACCGAAACCCTCGTTCTTTGCCGGCAGACGCATCGTGCGTCAGCCACGATTCTGTCGCCACCGGACGACTTGCCGCCAAGGAACTGCTCATCACAGGCCATCCCCACTTCGCGTTTGTCCCCTATCCGCAACCAAGATTCTGGAGCGACGACCGCGAATGCGGATTCCGCGAGGCTCTCACCCTGAACGGAAAATCATGCGAAACGTTTGTATGCGGGCGGCATTCGCCGCAAAGCATCATCTGGCAGAAGACGCTGCGGAAATGGATTGTCCGGATACCCAAGCCATGCGGAATCTTCGCCGCGAATGACAACGTAGCCGCAGAAGTTATTACCTCCGCCGTCCGGTCTGGATTCAGCATCCCAAACGACATCGCGGTCTGCGGGGTGGACAACTTCATACCTATCTGCGAACACACTTCACCGACGCTTACCAGCGTCCAGCCCGACTTTCTGCTCGCCGGCGAACTTGCCGCCCGCACACTCGATGAAATCATCAGCGGGAGAGGGAAACGGGCCATTCGCCTTACCTTCGGCCCGGCAAACATCGTCCGGCGCGCTTCTTCCCGCACCGGAAGCCGGTACGATCCGGAGGTCTCTGCGGCGCTGGAGCTCATACGCAGGAATGCATGCGGCCGTCTTTCCGCCGCCGACGTCACCGCAACGTTCAAATGCTCGCGGCGCATGGCCGAAATGAAATTCCGCCGGATCACCGGACATTCGATTCTTGACGAGATTCAGGCCGTACGGCTTGACAAGATAAAGGATCTGCTTGCCGGTTCGAACATGGACATGACGACCATAGCCAACTTCTGCGGATTCAAAGCCGCCAACGCATTGTGGAAATTCTTCCGTCAGGAGACCGGCAAATCCCCATTGCAGTGGCGCAAGGAAGCGATAAGGTAATCTGCCGTTTTTGCCCCCGCAGACCTGACGTGCAAGGCCAGACTCTTGTCGGACGTCTCAACCGTTATCCGTGACACGTCCAGGCCGAGAATGCGCACGGCGTTCACGAAGTCAAGTATCATCCTGTCCGCCCTGTGGGCACCAATGCCGCCGGTGTATGTGACGCGATATTCACCGCATCGGTAGGAGTTGGCCACCTTGCCGTCGAATATTATCCATGTCGCAACAGGCGGCAGACTTTCAGGATGGACAGAATCATCGGCGTCTGACGGCGGCGTAATGCCCAATCCGGCCAAATACTCCTTCTTAAGCCTCGAAATATCCTCGGATGAAAGTTTCGAGACGTTTCTGAGGCGGAGAATCGCGTTCCATCCGTCGATAATCCTGAGTCCCGCACCTTCCGGCAACCGCTCAAAATCGCGGAGTGCGACGAGACTGAGACTGAAGTGGGCGGACAACACATCCCTCTCGGCCTCCACTTTTGCCAGACGGGCCTTCACATCGGTGAGGGACGTCTTGAGCTCTCTCAAGTGCATGACGCGTGCATCGGCGATAATGTCATTGGATTTCATTGCCGCATATTGTACCATTTTTCACTTGCTTGCATGTACGCGTTATATTATAATGTCCGCCATGTTTTCGAAATTTAAAGGTCTTTTCTCCGCTGACATCGGAATCGATCTCGGCACGGCGAACTCGCTCGTGTACATGAAGGATAGAGGAATCGTCCTTCGTGAGCCCTCCGTTGTGGCGATTGAAGAAGGTTCGAAGCACGTCCTCGCGGTCGGTGCCGAGGCAAAGCGCATGCTTGGCCGCACCCCGGCGAACATCGTTGCGATCCGTCCAATGAAAATGGGCGTTATCGCCGATTTCGATATCACCGAGGCAATGTTGAAGTATTTCATCGAGAAGGTCACGCCCAGCAAGATCAAAGGCAAGTATTTCCGTCCGCGCGTAGTGATAGCCGTCCCTAGCGGAATCACGGGTGTAGAGAAGCGCGCGATCGAGGATGCCGCCCATGCAGCTGGCGCAGGCGAGGTCTTTCTCGTGGAAGAGCCCATGGCCGCCGCAATCGGCGTGGGCCTGCCGGTGTCAGAGCCGGCAGGTTCCATGATCGTCGACATCGGCGGAGGCACGTGCGAGGTGGCGATCATCTCGCTTGCCGGCATTGTCCATGCGCGTTCCGTGCGTGTTGCGGGCGATGCCATGGATGAGTGTATCATGCAGTACATGCGGCGCGTGTACAACCTCCTCATAGGAGAGCGCACCGCAGAGGAAATCAAGATGGAGCTCGGGAGCGCCTATCCGATGGAGGAAGAGAAAACCATGGAAGTGCGCGGCCGGGATATCGTGGCGGGATTGCCGAAGACGATGACAATCACCTCCGAGGAAATTAGAGATGCACTTCAGGAAGCGGTGTCCTCAATAGTCGATGCCGTAAGAATAACCCTTGGAAACTGTGAGCCAGAGCTTGCCGCCGATCTTGTCGACCGTGGCATCGTGCTTTCCGGCGGCAGTTCTCAGCTGCGCGGGCTCGACAAGCTCCTGTCGCAGCAGACCGGGCTTCCTGTCACGCTTGCGGACGATCCCCTTTCGGCGGTGGCTGAAGGTACAGGTGTCGTGATGAGCGAGCTCGACTTCCTCGCGCAGAACAGAAAACATTGATCTTCCGGCAATCCTTCCGGCAAGGAAGGTTTTGGAAAAGAAAACAGGCATAATGCTCTGTGCGTGCGCACTTGCGGGTGCGGCGATCTTGCTTTGGATCGCCGGCGGTTATGCTGTCGCATCTGAAGCCGTGTATCCTCTGGAGAGATCCGCCACTTGGTTTCAGCGAAATGTGACGTGCAGGATCCGCACACTTTGGCGAAGGCAGAGCTATGCCGCCGAGAATGTCCGGCTCAAGCGCGAAGTTGAGCTGCTCCGCATGGTGCTCGGCGAAATGGAAAGAACGAAACCGCAGGCCAAGAGGCCTGTTCCCGCCGAACTTGGCGGATGGGTGCAGGCGCCGATCCTTTCAAGGAACGGCGCCACCGGAGCAAAGAACTTCCTGCGCGTCGGCAAGGGTTCGATTCACGGCGTTTCGGAAGGCTCGGCTGTTGCATCGCCCGATGGGTTGGTCGGAATAGTATCCGACGTATCACTCCACACATGTACGGTGAAGATGATCACCGATCCGTCGGTGAAGGTTTCCTGTGTGCTTGAAACCGGGGACCCTGATCTTGGAACGATGTACGGCATCGTGTCCGGAACAGGAACGAAAACCGTTTCGCAGACCGAGGCAGTGGTTCTCTACGCGGTGAACCCCCTTTATGTCGGACACCTGAAGAACGGGTTCAAACCGCCACCGCGCACGAGGATCGTAACGTCCGGGCTTGGCGGGATTTTTCCCAAGGGCATCCTGGTCGGATCGCTGGTGTCCAGTCCGCGCAGCGATTCCACAAAACTCGAACAGGAAGGCGACGTCGCGCCGGCCGTGGATTTCCCGGCATTGGAGGAGGTATTCATCCGCCGTGAGAACTAATCTTGTGAAGATTTGCGCGGCAACCGTCGCCCTTATGATCCTTGCCGCGGTGCAGGATCTGTCGCCGGCTATCTTCGGCGCGAAGCCGCCTCTGCTGCTTCTGTTCGGATGCATCGCCGGGGCTCCGGCGGCAATCGGCGCGGGGCTTTTCACTGATGCCCTGAGCGGACAGCCTTTCGGATGCTCTGCCGTGTTCTACCTCGTGGCCGCGCTGGCTGTTCGCTTCCTGATGCAGTTCGCATTCCTCACGGCGGTTGTGTCCGCCGCGCTTTATCAGGTCTGGCTGGCGATGTGGGGCGGAGATGCGCCGATGCTGTCTGCATATGCGGCGTTTGCCTATGCCGTGGTGCTCTATCCTGTGGCATGCGCAATGCTGTGTTCGGCGAAGCGGCACATTGGGATTGAAGCCGTTGAGAGCGAGGATGTCAAATGAAGGTCTCGGTCTGGTCCATAGCCGCTTTGGCGGCGCTGTTCACCGCCGGATTCACGGAACTGGCCGTCGCGCTCTACAATGTGCAGGTGATCAACGTCGCAGAGTTCAAGCGGGATCTCACCCAGCAGGCCACAAGACGCGTCCGCAAGCCCGGCATCCGCGGAAGGATATTGGACTCCAAGGGCGGGATCATCGCCGAATCCCGCGCACGCCGCGACATAGTATGCGACCTTTCGGCGTTCCGCAGGAACGGCAGCATCTCGAACACGGTTGCAGAGATCGAACGCGAGGTGGTAAGGTTGGCAGGAGCGCTTGGAGTGGACCGTCCCAAGAGCCTCACCCCGCGCCGCATCGTACGCCACATACGCACGGCCAGCGCTATTCCGATGTCCGTTTGGCGCGATCTAGACGAATCGACCCTTGCCCGTTTCGAGGAACGCGCGGCGGCGTTCCCCGGCTTCGCGGTGGAGTCGCACGCAGAGCGCATCTATCCGAGAGGAACATTCGCGGCGCATCTCGTAGGATACACCGGACGCGACCGTGACATGAATGACGAAGACGCGTACATGCTCGCATACGAACTTGAGATGAAGGGGCGTTCGGGTCTGGAGGCGTTCTACGACGACTATCTCGCAGGAGTGCCGGGGGCTGTGCGCATCCCCGTGGACGCACGCGGGTTCAAGCCGAGCGGAGCTGCGCGCGACAACATATCCATTGAAGAGACCCCTGAACGCGATGCCCAGGACGGCCTCGACCTTCATCTCACCATCGATCCAGACATTCAGTCCGTGGCGGAGCGCCAGTTTGACGGCGTCCGAGGCGCATGCGTGGTTCTGGATCCGCGCGATGGTGCGGTTCTCGCTATGGTCTCCGCCCCCGTATTCAATCCGAACGACTTCGTTCCGTTCCTGTCGGCGAAGCACTACAAAGAGCTTTCGTCAGATCCCAACCGCCCCCTGCTGAACCGCGCCACGGCGGGTCTGTACATCCCGGGATCGACGTTCAAACCAGTTACGGCCATCGCTGCGCTGAACAGCGGGTTCAAGGCCCAAGACGACTATGAATGCACGGGCGTGTACAAGCTCGGCACCATGAAGCTCAGGTGCTGGAGCAGGTGGGGACAGGGCCATCTGAACATGCGCGGAGCCATCGAGCAGTCCTGCAACCCGTACTTCGCCCGTCTTGGATATCTTATTGGTTCGAACACGCTGTTCCGGACGGCGCGCGAATTCGGGTTCGAGGCCAAAACAGGGATCGACTTCGCTCCGGACTATGCAGGTTCTCTGGCGCAACCACCCTTCTATCCCGGACTCGCCAGCCAGTCCGCAATCGGACAGGGCAAACTCCAGGTCACGCCGCTTCAGGTCGCCATTGAATGCGCTACCCTTGCCAACGGCGGCAAGGTATATACACCATATCTCAAGAAACGCCCGGCCGGAAGTCCGCCGCCCAAGCCGGTCAGGACGCTGAAGTGCAGGTCTGAAGACATTGAAACGGTCAGACGCGGCATGCGTGACGTGGTCGAGGGCATCCGCGGCACGGGCAAGGCAATCGGAGGGCTGAACGTCCCGTGCGCAGGCAAGACCGGCACGGCTCAGATCGGCGGCGGAATGAAGGACACGTGGGTCATTGCGTTCGCCCCCTACGACAACCCTA
>SUVZ01000235.1 GCA_015061765.1 Lentisphaerota bacterium | reverse complement strand
GCACGTGCCGCACTTTCGTATCTGTCGGGGCAAGGAATCCCGTCTGATGCCGTCATCAAACCCGCGTACATGCGCGGCCCGTCATTTCCAGTCGGAAACTTCACAAAGAAAGGATCAAAAAGATGAAAATGTTATCCAAACTGATAGGATGTATTGTTTCTTTTGGCATAGCCCATACCGTCAGTGCTGTTACGGTTGATTTCCCTACAGCTGCAGGCGATATTGCAATTGCAGGGGCCGGAGGTTGGGATACAATGCCGACTTCGCAAGATTTGGCAAGATTCAGTAAATACAGCGGAGGAGTCTATACTGCAAGTGATGACGTGGAGTTCGGTTCGATATATGTTTCGAAATCGGCGACTTTCAATCTTCATACCAGTGGAAATAAAACAGTAAAAGTAGCCAATTTTGCCATTGCCGTAGATAACATGACGGCCATACTCAATGGTGGTGTATGGGATATTTCAGGAACAACGTCTGGAACAGGTAATAATGTTGCAGGAGCGTTCGGTTCGTGTAATCGATATGCTACAAAGGGTACACTCCTGGAGTTGGCAAATGGATGTGTAGTGACGAATGTCACGTACTTTAATGTTAGTAACGGTGGAAATGGTAATACCTTAAGGATTTCTGACAATTCCCAAGTGTATACCCAAAACGCATATTTCGAAAATAATTATGTAGGATATGAGACGCCCGCATGCAATGGATTGCTGGAGGTTACATCAGGCGGAGGATTGACAGTTAGCGAGCGCTTTTATGTAGGCGCTAATTCCGGGTCAAGTAACAATACAGCAAGATTCGAAAATGGAGCGAAGTTTAATTTGAAGGGAGTCAAGGTCGGACGTAACGGTGCATCGTGGAATACGCTTGAAATATGCGGCAGTTCCACCGGTAAATTCGTGAATGCTGCTTATGTAGGAAGTGAGAATGGAGGTTCGCACGGAAATAAACTTATAGTTAGTAACGCGAATCTTGAATGTTCAATTGTTTATGTGTCGCCTACGGCAGAATCGTCAAGCAACGCATTTTATATTGCGGGGGCAGACACGTCATTTACTGCCACTGTTACGAATGTCGCTCGTTATCCTTTTGTCTATCGAGGCAGCCACAATACGTTCGAGATGGATGGGGCGACCTGGAATTACTGGAATACAATGCAATTGGACGATGCGGCCTCTAGCAATACAATCCGTTTTGTGAATGGCGCTCGTCTAAATGTAGAGAATGGTATCGTGTCGGGTACAAATCATGTGGCCAGTTGCGGAAACAGGGTGTATGTCGGCAACGGTTCCGAACTAAATCTGCTGTTCTTGCACATTTCGCGCTGCGACAACATAGTTACCGTTTCCAATTCGACAATATCGGCGACAAGAACGATCGACAGTTGGAGCGGAATCCGCTTCGGAGCGAAGCTGGCGAATGTCGACGAATCCAACATCGGCGGGAACGGACTTGTGATCCAAGGAAATTCGCCGTCGGTTTCGGCGGTCAGGGAAGTCAAATTCGAGAATAGATCTTTCCTGCGCTTTGAAACGCCCGAAGGAACATACTCCGATGGTTGTGTGCCGTTGTCAGCACGTGCGGTCAGCATCAGCGATGATTCTCCGCTTCAAGTCGAATGCGCGTTTGGTCGCATGAGTCCGGGAAAGTATACATTGATTTCTACGACTGCGGGCATAACCATTCCTGAAGGTGTTTTGGCCGCCGCCAACGATTCCCTATCTGCGCAAGGCAACACCGCCGCCCGCCTCCTGCTTGCTGATGGCGGCAAAACGTTGCTCCTTGCTGTGTCGAAAGGTACTGTCGTTTCTATACGGTGACGATATCGTATAGATTTATGGTTTTGGGGAGGACACTTTCTGTTGCCGCGCTGCTCTTCGTGGCGGTGGGCGGCATTCAGGCTGCGCAACCGGAATGGTATGATCGCCTTGATGCGCCGGTGTGGCCAGATGTCAAGCCGATGTATTATGACCATGTGAGCGATCCGGCTTGTTTCATGGTGGGCGCATATTTCAACGGAAAGTTCATATCCGCAGTGGATGATACGGCAGCACACAGAAGGAAAGGGACGAAGTTTCTGCTCCGCAAAAAGTTTTGTCTTGAAACGGCTCCATCTGAAGCATGGCTGCAGGGTGTGGCAGACACAAGGGCGACATTCAAGATAAATGGGCGCGAGGCGATGAAAGGGTGGTATTCCTATCTCTCTGCGCAGAATCGTACTTTCAGGACGGATGTAGGCAAATTGCTCAAGGCGGGCGACAATGAACTGAAGGTTGAGTATACTGTTGATCTAACTTGCGATAATGTGCGTCGAACATTCCCTGGCGGCGTTTTGCTGGAGCTGTTCGCCGGTTTTCCAGACGGTTCATTCAAGCGGATTGATTCAGATGGGTCGTTTGAGTCATCTATTGACGGTGAAACATGGAAGGGTGTTGTTCTGTCGGATCCGCCACCGTCTCCACCGCGTATCTCAAGACTTGCCTATTGCGACTTTGCCAACCCGCAGGAATTTCTTAAAAATGAGACTGCATCAGTATGTGTGAAGGCAGGAAATCGGACATCCTTGCGTTATGTGTTTCGTGGGAATGTGCCAAGAGATGCGTTTACGGTACGTCTTGAGTTGCGAAGGGGTAAGTCCTTATACTGGGAGGAAGAGATACCATTGACACTCTCCCATGTCGAGCGAATGAAGGATGGATGTTGGCGGTTGACGATCCCGTTTGAAACACCCCATTATATTCATCCAGGGGAATACACTATTTCGCTTGAGTCCAATTCCATCTATTGCAGGCGCGGTGGAAAAATGGGCGGAACCGTCAAAATCCTTTCGACGGATCTGCAGGATGCTTTCGCTCGACTGGTTGCAGTGGATGTGCGAAAGGTTGCTGGACAGCCTGTAGTTCATATTGATGGAGAACCTTTTCCGCTAATGTGGGGCGCGGTTGCGCGCAACAGACGCCCGGACAGGATGCCACGCCACAGTGAAATGCCGCTTAATGCTGTGACGGTGTATGCCCATTGCGATAAGTGGCATCCGAGTGCGGGCGTCTATGATTTTTCAGAATTCGATTGCGCGGCGGAGAAGTGCCGTCGAACGAATCCTGATGCCTGGTTCATATGGGATCTTTCCGTCTATCCTTCACGCGATTTTGCACGGCGGCATCCAGATCAGATGTCGGCTGATGATGAAGGGGATATTACTCCAATAGGAAGATTCAGCTGGAGCTATGCTTCGCGCACGGCAATGGATGAAATAAAGGAGATGACGGAAAGGGCGATTCGCTACATTGAAGCGTCGCCTTACGCAAACAGGATTATTGGCTATCGGATCAATTCGGGAGTGACAATCGAGTGGCTTGGATGGACTGCGCGTCCTGGACGGGTGAAGGACTTCTCTGCGCCAAACAAGGAGGCATTTGTCCGTTTTGCCGCTTCACGTTACCCTGAGCTTGCCAATCCACACGTTCCATCAAGAGAAGAGCGGCAAGCGCTCGACGCACCTAATGACATTCTTTGGGACAGGACGCGTCATCTGAATGCAATCGCCTACACGGAGTACAGCTCATGGATTATAGCACAGGATATTTTGGAGGCTTGTGGGCACGCCAAAGATGTGCTGAAGAGCCTTGGGCGCACAAAGTTGGTCGGAACGTTCTATGGATATACATATTTTCTCAATTCAACAGGGCGCGATGCGTGGCGCGGTCATTTCGCACTCAGTGAAATTTTGGAGAATAACGCGGGACGTATCGATTTCCTGATGTCTCCCCAAAGCTATTCGCAACGCAGACTTGGTGATGCTTGCGGTGAAATGAAACCTTTTTCTTCCATTGCGGCTGCAGGGATTCTGCCTGTTATCGAAAATGATGCCCGGACGCACAACAGGTTCTATCCGCGCTCGCACGGATATCACCAGTCGATAACGGTAGAGCAGACAGAGGGGATACTCCGTAGGGATATGTCAGTTGCGCTATGCCGGTGCAGTCCTCCATATCTCTATGCGCTTGCATCGGGGGTGGATCTCAATTCCACGGAATGCTCGGCGGCAGGGCGTGATATCCATACCGTACAGCGGTTTTGCATAGAACGCAATATCGGGCGGCATGCCGAGGTTGCGTTTGTGGCGAGTGAAAAGAGCATATGTGCGATGCCGGATCTGTCAGGATTTACGAAGGCGGAAACCGGACGTTGGATGCAGTCGTACCGTTCCGATGGCACTGTTTCAAGGGAAGTTGAGAAGGCTGCGGTTTTTAACGGCGAGGTGTTTGGTCTTGCGCATACAAGGTTTGCGCGTGCGGGTGTGCCGGTGGACTATTTGCTTGCAGAGGATATTAAGAACCGTCCTGGAAACTATAAGCTGTATGTATTCCTTAATCTTTTTACGTATGATGTCGAGACCTTGGCTGCCGTGAAGAACCTTCGGGCGCGAGGAGCTACGATACTTTGGCTTTACGCGCCGGGATGGCTCAATCGCAGATCATTGAATGATATGGAGTCGCTTACGGGAATTGCTTTTGCGTCCATGTCTGGTCAGACGCTTGCTGGCGTTACCGTTAAGTCCGATGGACGCTACATGGGAATGCCATCGGTGAAAGTTGCGCAGATGTTCTATCCTGTCCGTCCGGACGAGGTGTTGGGCGTGTATGAAGATGGACGTCCGGGGTTGACAGTCTCGAAGACTGGAAACTCGCTTTCATTCTTCTCAGGCACATGGCAATTGGATGTCCCGTTCATTCGCACGTTGGCAGAGCGCACAGGAGTTCACATCTGGTGTGACACTGATGACCCGATTGAAGCTAATGACTGTCTATTTACACTTCATGCACGTTCATCGGGACTTAAGACAGTGCATTTGCCACGCAAAGCTACAGTTGTTGATGTGTTCGCCAAGCGCATCATGGTTCGAGATTCTGATGTATTTACTTATGAAGCAAAACTCCATTCAAGCTATTTGTTCTATTTCGGTACGGATGCGGAAAAACTGGTATCAGAACTGCGGTCGCGCAGGGACGCGCGACCCTACCCTGCCAAACGGTAGGGATATGCGTTTCATGTGTCCGAGACTTAAAATGTAAAAAAAGAAGGGAAAAAGAAAAATGAAGATACTGCAAACGCTGCTTTTGTGCATCGTAGCGATTCGGTCAACGGTTGTGTTGGCTGATGCTAATCTTGTTGCAAATGGCGATTTTGAGGTGCGTTCGACGAAAGGTACGGCAGATAGATGGATCTGTCGAGGCGCTAAAGGGATGTGGAAACTCTTGCAGGGCAACGGTGTTAATGGATCTTTGGCACTTGAATGGGAGTGTAATGATGCAAATGCGCAAAGATCATATGCTGCACAGCAGATTACCCTCAGTCCTGGAGAGATATATTCGCTTGAGGTTGATATTCTCATTGAAGGATCATTGAAAGGTCCTTACGGCAAGGGTGCAGGTGTGCATTTTGAGCAGTTTGATGCAAATGGAAAATGGCTTAGCGGTACATATACAGAAGAGATAAAGACAACCCAAGGACAGTGGCGGCGCATGAGCGCTGTATCGGCGCCAATCAAGCAGAATGCCGTAAGATTCATTGCCCGACTTCAGGTTACAAAGGGGTGTACAGGCAAGGTGAGGTTTGACAACTTCCGGATTGCCAAATTAAAACTTGGGAATGGTCAGGATCCTTCTGTGGTGCCTTATCGCTATGCGCCTGAAAGGGCGAACACGAATAGGTGCGTTTGGATCGACGGAATGAGACGCACTCGTGTAAATGGTGAACCGTTCTTTCCGCTTGGTGTATATGGTGGAATACTCGAAAAAGACATTGGCCGTTTCAAGGGCGGACCATTCAACACCATAATGGCATATGGTGCTCCGGATCGTAAAGCTTTAGACCGTGCGGCGGCGAATGGTGTAAAGGTCATATCGGGGGTTAATCATGTATGCGTAAAAGCCAAGGAACGACCTAAAGGTGTTGAGTCTCCTGCTGATGAACGTGCGTGGCTTGAGCGTTATGTTGGTGAGGTGAAGGATCATCCCGCGCTTTTGGCGTGGTATGCGGCGGATGAGATACCGGTTACACGTCTGCCGGAGCTTGTCGCCAGGCGTGATCTTCTGGAAGAGCTTGATCCGGAGCATCCTGTCTGGTGTGTGTACAACAATACCGCGCTTATGCGCCATTATGTGCCAAGCTTTGACATTGCTGGCGCAGATCCATATCCGGTTCAGGAAGGGTCGGATATCGCG
>SUVZ01000234.1 GCA_015061765.1 Lentisphaerota bacterium | reverse complement strand
GATGGCGGACTTTCCGTCACGCTGAAAAACGCCGCTCTCGTGACTGGGCCGATTCAGTGGGGAGCCTCGCAGCTCCGCGCCGGTCAGCTCGGTTTCGTCGCCAACATCGGCGCAGACGGCACGCTCTTTGACGTTACGCTGTAAAAAGGGTTCGGGGGCGCAAGCCCCCGTCCGTTCCCGTTATGGAAATCAAGATCGGAAACACCATCCTCTGCGCCGGTACCGTGCGCAACTCCAACGGCGAACCCGTCGGACCTGACGGGCTTACCGTCGCGGAGGTGCCGGGAATCGCGAAGCGCGACTACATCGGCGCAGACCGTACCGTGCCGGAGCATGTGAAGTGCAACCACGGCACGGTGAGCTTTTCCGTGTCACGCGTATTCCCGTCGGTAGATGCCGCTCTTGACTATGCGCTGGGCGACATCTACGAAGAGGACGTCGAGGGTGCTTTCACGTGTGGCGGCCGCACCGTGTTCGAACATGCGGCGGTCACGAACCGTCAGGTGTCGCATGTAGGATGCGCCGTCGCCGTTGGCTACACCATTGAGGGTTGATGATATGGCTGAGGAGACGTACACCACAAAGCTCAAGATTGAAGCCGACACCAAAGGTGCGGATCAGGCGGCTGCGGCATACGAAAAGAGCGGCAGGGCCGCAAAAAAGGCCAGCGAAGAGTCAAAGAAAGGCTTCGAGGGTCTAAAGAAGTCCATCGAGGGAACGTCCCGGGCCGCCGAGATATTCAATAAGGTTTTGAGCGGTTTCGGCTTCATCGGCATATTCACGATGGTTGTCGGCATTGTCGACAAGCTCCGTAATTCCTTCAGCGCGACAACCGCAGAGGCGAAAAAGTTTGCGGAAGAAGCGCGAAAGGCTGCCGATACCGCACGGGTCGAAAAGCTTGCCGACGCATGGAAGAAGCTTGAAGATCAGATATCAAACGCATCAGCGGCACAGTCCAGAGCCAACGAGCTCGAAGACATGCAGCGTGACAACGCCAGGAAACTGGAGGATGATCAGACGGAACTCGCCAAGCAGAAGGAACTTGCCGCTCTCGATCCGAACGACCCTCTCTACGAGAAGAAGAAAGCGCAGATCGAAGCGAAACATAGCGCGGCAGCGGCAAAGCGCAGCGTCGCCCGACGCCAGGAGGATGCCAACATCGCCGCCGATCGCGCCGGCAACGAAGCCGCCGCCATGTCCACCGAGGCCATGAAACGCTCTCTCGCTCTCACGGACGAACGGGCGGAGCTTGAGAGGCTCAGAAGAGAGCGTTCCAGGGCGATTGCTGCATCGACGGCGGACAATCACGCCGATGCGCAGGGTGTGGGCGGCGCTTTCCTGAACAACATCAAAAACATCCTCTCGCTCGACTGGGGCAAAGTAGGAGACATGCGCACCGACGAGGGTGATGCGATCCGTGAGGACGCCAAAAAGCGCGCAGATGAGCTTGAGAAGCAAATAAAGGACAAAGAGGCGCAGATCGCCGCCCAGGAAAGAAAGATATCAGAGCTCCAAAGCGGAGCTGATCATCTCACTCAGAAAGCGACTTTGCACCGTGGAGCGGCATTCGGCGCAGAAACGGCGATGGAGACGGCTTCGCTCGCCGGGAGCGCCGCCGTATCCGCAGCCGACAAGGCTGTCACCGATGAGCAGACAAGAATCGCCGATGCGCACCGTGCGCGGGCGGCGCTCACAGCACAGCAGGCACAGCTCAAGGCGCAGATCGCCACCGCGCAGGGGCGCAAGGATGCCGCCGGACTTGCCGTATTCAACGCACAGGGCGCGGTCGATCTCGCAAAGGCCAACGGCGGCAAGGGGCTCGCCGGAGCGCAGGGCGCTCTTGCGGATGCGCAGAGCACCGCCCTGAGCACCAATGCCAGCGCGGACCGGCTGATCGCCGCCTTGACCAAGGCTTTAAATGACGTCAACACGAAATTAAAGGCCGCTCAAACGGCAATTGAAAGCCAATCAAAGCAAACCCGTTACGCCTGGAGCGAAGCACCGGCGGGAGATTGACAATGGACGAAAGCGCATATACAGCCATAAAGCCGAGAGAGGCGGATCCGGCGAACGGTCGGCTCTTTGCGTTCTATCGCCTGAGGAATGGCGCGACAACACGCTTCTTTCCCGGCGATGGTGCGCGGCTCAAGTATGTGAGCCGGGATGCCGACACGCTGGAGATTCCCGGCGTTCCGGCGGAGTTTCTGCTGCGTGGCGACAAGGTTCACGTTGAGTATCGCGGCAGGCGTGTGTTTCTCGGTGATGTTGTGAGCCGCACGGAACACAAGTCGCGCGGAACGGATGCGGTGCAGTCGGTTGTGTGCGCAGGTCCCTGGTCGAAGATGGCGCGGATGACGTACCGCCAGTACTGGCGCACGGGAAGCGGATACGAACTCTCGTCGCGGCTTATCCTCAATCAGACGCAGTCCGGCGATGACCAGAGCCTTGACAGCGAGTTGAGGGAGATTGCCGCGCATGCCGCAAGCGCATGCGGCTATACCGTCGGCACGGTGGATGTGTCGTCGCAGCAGCTGCCTTACGACGAATGCCGCGACATCACGGTGGCGGATGCGATCCGGCGCGAGCTGAAGCTTTTCCCGTCGGCAATCTGCCGTTTCGACTATTCGGCGGCGACGCCAACGCTCAACATAATCAAGCCGGGATCCGAAGACAATGCCGCTTATGTGGCGGCGATTCCGAAGACGGCGAGGAGATACGAATACAACGCGCACCCGATAACGGGCGTTGATCTGGAGATAGAGTCGTCGGGCGATGTGGACGGTGTGCCGTACCGTGTGCTCAACCATCAGAGGGCGGGCGACACGTCGGCGGGAAATCCCGATTGCCTCTATGCTACGCTTCAGCTTGCCGGATTTTCGTCGAGTTCCGTCAAGCAGAGCTTCACGGCCGAGGTTGAGCTTAATCCTCAATGGTCAAACCCCGGATGGTGGTACTATCGCCATCCGAGGCTCGCCAATGTGGCGATGGAGGCGGTATCCATAACCAACTGCAAACGCAGCGGCGCGGCAGATGCCGATAAATATCCCAACATCGCCAAGCAGACGGTGGGCGAGCTGAAGGCGGCGGGATTGAGGGCGAGGGTTGAGACATTCACCTGCGAATGCACCATCACAACTGATGATGATGTCGAGGAGAAGATACATCTCCAGATGCAGTACGTGACGACCAACGCCACCAACCGCACATACACATGGGTGGCCTCCAGTTCATCCACTACGGGCGAGACTGTACCTGATGGGCTTGCGGCGGCGATTCTCGCGGAAAGGTCGGGCGAACTTCGCGCCGAGCGCATGACGGTCAGGTGCGGCGACTCGCTCCCGCAGCTGGGCGACAGATGCGACGGACTTTTTCTCACGCAGATTGAGATCGACTGCGCCGAATTGACGGCGGACTGCCACTTTGGAGCGCCGGAGTTCCTGTCGGTCGACGACATGGCATCTCTCCTCTCGAACTTCCGGAACAAACGCCGCACGACTCTCGCGACAAGCCGCGTTGAAGGCAAACCCGACGACGGAGCCGCCGAGGTGGAGATGGGGCCGATACCGCCCCTCTCCAGCACCGAGTTCGCCCCAGGAACAAAAGCGAAGACTACGGTCAAAGGCAATGGCGGCACAATAGAACTCGATTCTGCTCAGTTGGAAGAGACCCAGACCGCAAAGATGCGCAACTTGACCGTCAAAGACGGAAACGACACCGTGCTCGAGGCGAAAATACTTGCGACTGATGATTTCGGGCTGCTTGTGAAAAAGATCGCCGGAGGTGTAGGCATCCAAATCACTGAATCAGATGGCATCATAACCATCAACGCGCTGAAAAGCGGATCGGGCGGGGATGGTGAAGACGCTAACGTTTCAGGATATTCCGGAACCGTGGTTGCGGCGACGAATCCGCGATATGATGAAGGCTCGCATCGGCTGCTTTATACGCCGGTTTCGATGAAGTTTGAAAAAGGTCTCATGAAGTCGATTGAGACGGGATCTGAATCTGTCATCGCTCAGGCTGTGGAGGAGTCTGCCTGATGGAAGGTCTCGGTCAGCTTGCGTTCCGCAAGGGCGGCTCTGCGCTTGCGTACCGCAAGGGCGGGAATGCGCTTGTGTACAAGGGCGAGCCTCGCCCGATCACGATCCGCGTTTCGTGGGGTCCGCAGTCTTATACCTGTGCGACGTATTCGACATACCACGAGCTGAGCTTTTCGACGAGTGTCGGGTGGCTTCTTGGTTCGGGGACAATCCTGGAGTCGGTGCAGGAAGGGACGGAGCATGTTTTCAAGGTTCGCGTGACAAAGGCTCCGGCGGAGTTTTTTGTCCGGATGCAGGGGTCGTCGCCGTGTTCGGCGGTCAGGGAGGATCCGGCGGAGATTCCGGACATGTGGGCCGAGGCGGTTGTTAGCCAGAGCGGAGCGGACACGGTGACGAGCGGATCCATCGGCGGCATCTGCATGTCGGATATGCGCGTCATTGTCGAGATCGATGCCGGGAAGACCGTTAGCGGATTGGTGGTGACCTGATGGCTGTTATCGCAAGATTTCAGAGCAACACGAATGTCGCAATCTTCGCGGAGAGTGCTCCTGGCGTTTTCTCGCACTACGTCAAGGCCGGTGCGTCCACCGCTCAGCTGAATTCTACCGGCGACACGATGACCGCTGTCGCCGTCTCGTCTGTCACCACAACGACCGCGACGAATGGCTGGGTCAATTATTACGGCGCCGTCTCGGGGTATCCGTCGGGCGCGGTGCTGAAGGTCAATACTCGTTCGGCTACCAACTACAACAAGCCGAATATCCCGCAGTATGGTCAGTATGGTTGCAAGGTGACGGTCGTCGATGCAAACGGTACGCACGTCGGCACGCCGGTCATGTCAAAGAAGCAGGTGATCTACGGGACGGCGGCGAATGCGGGCGGTGCCGTTGCGGTGCGCAACGAGAGCGTCGATGACGGTTGGGTGTTCACCGGTTGGCGTGTCACGCGCAAGCCACGGCTTGCGTCGTCGAAGATGACTTATATCGAGATTCTTTCCGGTGCGGCCGGTGAGACGGACGGTCTGGTCACATTCTTTTCGGCGGGGGCGCTGGGAGATTCGGCGCTGGTGATTAAGATCGCCAAGGATACAAACGCGACGAACGATGAGCTTTTGGTTGAGGCGGTATATGCGGAGGATAAGCCGGATGCCGCGACGCACGTTTTGAGTTTTGTCAAGAATGCGTCCGGCGTTACGGGGTCCGACATTCCGGCGGTGACCGTCAGCGCAGGGTCGTCGGTGGTGCTTCCTGCTCCGGAGCTGTGGGAATATGTCGGATATGAGTTCAATGAGTGGAACACGTCGCCGGATGGGACTGGCGCGGCGTATGCGCCAGGCGAGTTGTACTTCCCGGCCGGATCCAGCGTTGCGATATCGCTTTATGCGATTTGGGCTGTCAGCGGCGGGTCCGGCGCACGGTATCGCAGATATCCGGACGACGCGAACGACGGAAGCTGGCCGCGATATACGAATCGCACGGATCCGTATATCGTGGATGTGTCGGTCGATGGCGTTCCGTCCGGGGCGTCTGTGCTGCTTGTTGCGGAGACGTGTGTTTCGATGGGCTGGTATAGTGACCAGAAGAATCTGGACACGGGAGCTGTCACGGTCCACTCCAATGTTGCGCAGGGTGGTACGGTCTCGAGGGACTACAATTTGCCGCGACAGGTTGCGGTACCGGATACGTCGTACCGGACAAGTACGTTGCAAAATCGGCACGGCGCTTCCTCTGGATCGCAAGGTTATCTGACGACGCAGCGGTATTGGGCGTATCCGGATCGGAATTGGAAATGGACCGCTCCGGAAGTCGAAGGGCTTGATTTTGTTGGCTGGTTTACGATTGATAAGTCGTATTCGACGGCTCCGTCGAGTTTCGCCTGGTCTGTGATGATTTCGTCAGAGCGGGTCGTAACGTGGGGATGGCTTGCGGATCGTCTCAACTATACGGGCAGCGCGACGACATACGTCAATCGTTTGCGGCTTGTCTATCGCGGCAAGCGGCTGAAGGTGACGTTTCAGCCGAACGGCGGCGAGTGCAGCGTCTTCCGCGTCAACGTCTACCGCAACGAGAAGTATGGTGGGCTGCCGGTTCCGTCGCGGTCTGGATACACCTTTGTCGGCTGGTTTACGGATCGGACCGGCGGCAGTCAGGTGACGGCTGGGACGGTTGTCACGGCAATGACGGATCATGTGC
>SUVZ01000233.1 GCA_015061765.1 Lentisphaerota bacterium | reverse complement strand
AGGGCATATGTGCAGGATCTAGTTTTGCGACGGGATAGTGTTTCGGTGGTTGGTCGGTGCATAGACACAAATGGATTGCCAGTCATTAACGCGGCCGTTGATGTTTCGTTGATTACAACTCCGATAGAGACAAGTGAGATTTTTCATTCGTCACAAATTGCACGAACAGATGAAAACGGATGCTGGCGTGTGGATGGTGTCGATGCGCCTGTATTTGATCGGCTTATATCTTATGTCTGTAATACGAATGTGATTTCTATTTTTGATTCAAGCTGTCCTCCGTACGAAATATCTGTTGGAGCATGTGCGGGGAGTTTCTCGGCTCAAGAGCCGAAAGCTAATGTTGTCGTTCCGAATGTCAGTGCCGAAGCGAGGATTGCTGTGGAGAAGGTCTTCGCGGCGTATAAGCGCAAAACGGGCAAGGACTGGCCGCGTCCAGCCCCTATGACCGACTTCCCCGTTAGCACCAACAATGTGATCTATGTTCCCGACATCGTGCTGAAGCGAACAGAGATCAAATGAAGACGCTGTTGTTTCTGTTGTCTGCGAGCCTGTTTATGTTCGCAAGAGCGGATATTCACGTTTCGGCAGGGTTCTGCGGTGGCAGCAGACACATCGAGTCTGTTGATGAGTATGGTCATGCGCTGTAAAATTTGGGGAGATACCCCAGTGAAGCTATGCATTTTTGATGGTTCAACGACGATTTTTTGCGGTTATCGTGTTTTGAGAATCTAATGCGGAAAAATCTTGGAGCATAATGAAGGTGGTGTAAAGGTCTCTTGGGACGTTGGAATAGGAGAGGTAATTATAAAGTATTTTCGGGGACAGACCCCGCGAAAGCCTGATTTTTCAGTGCTTTCGTGACATTGGCCCTGCCGCCACCCCCTGATGCCGGCCTCCTTGTCGGCTTTCCGCCGAGCGGCGACCCTAAAACGAATTCACTTTCAATTCACTTTTCTTTCGCCGAGATGTGGTATGATGCATCTGTCGCCGCGGGAAGCGGCGGCGGAAAGGACTACAAAATGGCAAGGACGGCAAGGGTCAAGAAGACCAACAACGGAACATCGCATTACCACCTAATGTCGCGTGCTAACGACAAAAGGTTCCTGTTCGAGAAGGGCAGGGTGAAGACCCAGCTCGTCGACGCGCTGAGGCGCTCGGCGGAGTTCTCGGGGATCGAGCTCGACGCGTACGCCGCGATGGGCAATCATTTCCACGTCGTCTGCAAGGTGGTGCGCCAGGACGAGCCGGTGCCGGAGGGGGAGCTCATACGCCGCGTGGGGGTGCTGAAGGGCGGACGCGCGGCCGAGGAGCTCGCCGCGCACTGGAGGGAGCTGCGGGAGATCGGCATGGAGTCCGCGGTCAGGGAGGCGCAGGAGCGTCTGCGTGCGCGGATGAACGACATAAGCGAGTTCATGAAGACGTTCAAGGAGGCGTTCAACGTCTGGTACAAGCGGGAGCGGAAGTACACGGGGACGATCTGGAGCGGCCGGTTCGTGTCGACGCTGATAGAGGGCGGGCGCTACCGCGCGACTTGCATGCGCTACGTGTACCTGAACCCGGTTCGCGCGGGGATCGTGAAGCACGCCTCCGACTACGCCTGGAGCTGGATCGCCGCTCCAGACGAGCCTTTCGAGGGGACTGTCCCCGAAGAGAGGCTGTTGAGGAGGGTCGCGCAGATAGGGGGAGGGAAGATATTCGGGAGCGAGGCGTTTGTCGTCTCTATGGCGTTTTCGCTGGGAGACAGGTTCCGATCACGGAGTATAGCGGCGCGGGCGGTGGAGGGGCTTGGCTACGCGACGCACGGCTGGCGGCTCGCGAGGGCGGAAAGGGCGGCTTGAGAAGGGGGTGAAGCGATGAAAGCCAATAAAACAGCGGGTTTCGTGGGGACTGTCCCCGAATGCTCCGGAGACGCGTCTGATGGAAAGAAATGGCAGCCCATGACCGTCGACCACAACGCCGCAGGTTCTATGCCTTTCTGAGGTTGCGGACTGACGAACGGCATTCGGCGGGAGAAATCCCCGTCGCCTTGCGGAAGTAGCGCGAGAAATACCAAGGCGACCGAAACCCGACGTCGCGGGCAATGTCTGCAATCGGGCGATCCGTCGACTTGAGGAGACTCGCTGCGCGACGGACGCGCAACGCAAGCTGGTATTCGAGAGGTGCAAGCCCCGTGTAGGATCGGAAGACTTTGCGGAAGAGGGCATAGGAAAGGCCGTGCTGCCGCGCGACGGCGGCGAAATCCAGCGTCTTTGCGAGGTGGTGGCCGATGTGGAGCTGGATGGCGCGGATGGCGCCGTTGTGCGCGTGCTCGCCGCGCAAGGTCGATGTCTGCTCGATGACGGAGCCGAGCAGCGACATGAAGTCGCCGGCGAGCGAATAAGGCGCGGTCGTGCTTTCGGCGTGCACCCTGTTGATCAGCGTGAGCAGATTCTGCTCGAAGCGACCTTCCGGCGAAATGTTGAGGACAGTCGGCGGCGGCGGAAAGAACGGCGCGGCGAGAATCTTCTTGCAGAAGTCTCCCGCAAAACCGACATACGCCTCGCGCCAGCCTATTCTCGCGTTCGGCCGATAGCGGTGCCATTCTCCGGCATGAAGAATTACCAGCGACCCAGCGGAGAGACGGATGCGTTTGCCGCGGACGAATTCAAGCACGCCTTCGCCTTCGAGAATGTAAAGCAGCTGGTTCTCGTCGCCGCTCAGGGTACGTCCGTTCTCCCATGTGAAGTAGTATTCCGAGGAGTGGTATGTATGCGGATAGGCCTCATGCGGTCTGGCGGTTTCCATGCCGGCGCCGGTCAGGTAGAGTCCGAAACTCGAGTGCAGAGGGTTAGGATCGCAGTATACGGTCTGGTTCATTTGCGGTGGAAGTATACCACATCGTCTCAAATCGTGCAAGTCGTCACAAAACCGCACATTGCCATTAGCGGCGGGATTATGCTAAAATCCTAACCAAAATGTTGCGACGCAGCTTGTCGGCTGTGCGTAGCAAATCGTTCCAGTCCTACAACAAGGAGAATCAAGATGAACTTGAAAGCGAAGGTGATTGGCGCATGTATTTGCGTACTCGCAAGCATTGCGGCATTTGCAGGCGAGAAGCCGGTCTACTATCTCGCCGCCGGAGAAGTCCACGAGAATGACGGCGACAGCTATTCCGCCTCCTCGATGGATGGCACATACGCCAACGGCTACGAGAACAGACTCCGGGGCTGGGCGACATCCGCTGACGGCACCGCGGTCGCGTGGGCGGCGACGGCCGGCAATGACTATTTCGTTACTGACGGCCGCATGCTGCGAACTCCCTGGGCCAACAACGCCTATCTACAGAGCTATACTTTCCAGGGCGACTCGCTCACTTTCGTCGACGGCATGCTCTTTACCAAGACCGGTGGAGGGAAATCGCTTACCATAAACGACCTCCGAGTCGCCGAAAACGGCGTCTTGAATTTCCTCCATTCGGCGGGCAGCGGCGTGGCCGTTCTGGCTGGCAAGATGAACATTGCCGCGGGCGGCGTGTTCACGAATGTGCTGAAGAGTACCTCGACTTCGTCGATTGGCTTCACCCTTGCCTCCGACCTCTCCGGAGCCGGAACCGTCAGCCTTGGATCGGACGACAACAACCCCTCGACCTCGATCACGGAGTTCAGACTTAACGGCGACCTAAGCGAATTCACCGGGCGGCTCGTCTTCTCCAACGGCAAGAGCAACAAGGACGCCTACTTCTACCTCAACCCGACCCTGGGCGACTGCGCTTCTCCCGACGCGCAGGGAATCACGCTTCTCAACAGCGGCAGTTCCACCGCCCTGATTGCGACGTCTGATATGACCATCGGCCCGAACCGCGGCGTCACGGTCGTCGGCAGGAACGTCATCGGCCACGCCAACGGCACGACTGTCACCATCGACTCCCCGCTCGTCGGCGACGACAATTCCATGATTCGTGTCACCGGCGGCGGAACCCTGCGGCTGACCAATGCGTCGCCGGACTTCAAGGGGCAGATAGTGGTCAAGTACAACAACAGCAAGGTGGTGCTGGTCGACGACGCCATGGCGCTTCTTTCCCAGTGCTCGTCCGAAGACGGCAAGGGGACGATTGACTACGGCGTCTCGTATGCGTATGTCGACGTCGACGCGCCGGACGACCGCGAGTTCCCCTACAACACGCCGGAGCGCGCGGCGAAGACGATCACCCAGGCCATGGATCGCCTGGCCTCCGGCGGACGGGTCTACCTCAAGGACGGGCAGACGCTGGACCTGGCGAACGAGGACATGAGCCAGTGGAAGGCGTCCATCGCCCTGATCGGCGGCGGAGACCACACGACCGTGCTGCAGGCGACAAGCAGCAAGCCGCTCACCCTGCAGAACGGCCAGTCGTGCAGCAACGTCGTCGTCCGCGGCTCCGTCGCCTCGAATGTGGGCTGGTCTAACGGCACAGTCAACATCGTCAACGGCTCGCTTATTGATTCCATCGTAGAGCAGTTTACCCAGATCGGCGTTCTTTGCACGGCGGGCAGGATGGTTGGCTGCATTGTCCGCAACAGCCACCAGGACCCAACGGTAAGCAGTGGCGTCAAAGGCGGAGCGGTTACGCTGACGGCTGGCTGCACCAGCTTCGTGCTTGAGCGGTGCGTCATCTCGAATGTCGTGAGCGGGGCGCAATACGGCGCGGGCGCGATCGGATCGCTTTGGGAAGGGAATACCACCTGGCGTCCGGCGCTCTTCCTCGATCGATGCCAGATCGTCAACTGCCGCGGACGTTGCGGCGTGATGCGCATGGGCTCGAGCAAGCAGGGCTTCGTCTATGCCACCAACTCGCTGTTCGCCGCCAATCGGTCGATCGACCGCGGAGCCTCCGCCGCCAACAGCATCGCTGTCGCCCGCGGCGAATTCGTCAACTGCACCTTCGCCGACAACGTCTCGGCGGAAGGAAGATTCATCATCGACGCCAGCAACTCCAACGAAGCCTCGGGCAGCCAGCAGAACGCCGGGCTGATCAAGTTCGTCAACACCGTCGTCTCCGGAAACGGCGGCCTCGCCACCTACAATTCAGACTACGGCCAGATTGCCGCCAGCCATTCGCTCTTCCCCGAGGCGTCGACATACTCATCAGACAATCTCGTCGGCCCTGCGGTCTATAGCGGCAGAGGCGCCTCTCCGTATGCGCTTATGCTGGACACAGCCGGGTCCCGCGCCGGCGACGCGTCGATCTGGACTGCCGACGACCTGGATCTCATCGGTGAAAAGCGCCTTTTCATCAAAGGCTCGGTCATTGCGGTAGACATGGGATGCTACCAACTGTTATCTAAGCAAAGCGGACTTTGCATTTTCGTTCGCTGAGGGGGTGAATTGCGCATGGAAGGAAAGATACTTGTCGCAACCTTAGCGGTGATTGCGGGCGTCGCATTTGCCGGAGAGAGTGGCTATGACGTCGCCGCATACGTGTGGCCCGCATACCAGCCCGAACCGCGCTGGGCGGAACTCGGCATATTTGCCGCGGGAAAGGGCGAATGGCAGAACGTCTGGGAGGCGGTGCCGAAGTGGGAAGGGCACGTCCAGCCGCTCGTGCCGCTCTGGGGCTACGAGAACGAGGCTGAGGCGAAAGTCGTGGAGAAAAAGATCGACGCCGCCGTGTCGCATGGCGTCAACGTCTTCATCTACGACTGGTACTGGTATGATGGCAAGCCGTTCCTCGAAGACGCGCTCGACAAGGGCTTTCTCGGCGCGAAGAACAACGGAAAGATGAAGTTCTTCGTCATGTGGGCGAACCACGACGTCGACTCTGGATGGGACAACAAGGTCGCCGACAAGCGCAGTAAGGGAGTGTTCTGGTTCCCGACCGGGGACGACAAGGAGTTCGAGACGATTTCCCGCCGCTGGATCGAGAAATATTTCAAGCGTTCAAACTACTATTGCATCGAAGGTAAGCCCGTGCTGATGATTTTCTCCATCAAGACGTTCGTCGAAAGTTTCGGGGGTGTCGAGAAGGCGGCGCGCGCGCTCGACTTCCTGCGGGCCGAGACCGTCAAGGCGGGATTCCGCGGCCTGCATTTCATGGCCTATGACAATATCCAGCTCAAGAAAGAATGGGTGAAACCGCTCGGCATTGATTCCGCCACGCTCTACCACTTGGCGGCCTGGTCGGACACGCGTGGAAACCCAGATTACTCCGACTGGGCGGAACGCGCGGCGGCGCGTTTTGACGCGGCGAAGCGCGAACTGGGGATCGCCTATTTCCCGCATGCGTCCG
>SUVZ01000232.1 GCA_015061765.1 Lentisphaerota bacterium | reverse complement strand
GGCAAGCGGCTGTCCGTGCGCGATATCGCTGGAATACCATTTCGACCAGTCGGGACGGATACGTCCGCCGTCGGTGGCGAAATCCGACCACAGATGATTCATGCGCACCTGCGGGAAGGAAAACGAGAGCTCAAACTTAGGCGGAAGAGCCTCAGCGCCCGCCTCAAGACGGATCTCGATTTCATCTACACCGTCCGCCGTATTGCTGCTCACAGCGAACGCCCAGCCGCCCGCCTCATCGCAGAAAAGGCGAACATCGCCCGCCGAGGTGCCGTGCACGACAGTCTCAAACGGCGCGGCAACGGCGCAATTCGACAACATGGCGACAAGTGCCACGCTTCTACACATCGACAGTTTCATGCTCATTCAAACTCCTTGTCAAACACAATCCGCCCGTTTTCGCAGTCGTGGACTTTCACAACGAGCCGCCCGCCATCGACTCGCCCTTCGATGACATCCCGCTGGCCTCCGACAATATGCGTCCATGGGCGTTCCGCCGAGGGCGCGTCGTAGCGGTAGCGGTGCTGGTGACCCGTGCAAACAAGCTGCACTCCAGCTTTCGCGAATAACGGCCCCCACATGTTTGCGCACGTCCTCTGCCACGCTGCCCACGGATGCTTGTAGCGAGGATCGTCGTCATCCGGCAGAACGTCGCCGGGATTCGCCTTAGGATTCGGGTCGAATAGCGGAATATGGCAGAACGCGACTTTGAACTTCGCCGTTTTGACTGTCGGCGTCTCGATCGCCTCGGCAAGCCAGCTTGTTTGAAGTTTGCGGTATTTCGTCATGCGGAATATCCCGCCCATTCTCGGATTTGCATCCTGCTTGTCCTCCCCTGTGTCGAGCCCGATGAGAGCGACATCGCCGAGCCGCTGCACGAAGTTGCGGCCAAGAGCCATATACTGCATCCTGCGCTCAGCCGCATCGCGGAAAGGCACAAGGTCTTCAAGGTGCAGGGCGAAGCGCCCACGATAATCGTGGTTTCCGTTCAGGAACATGATCGGCGTCTCGGCGGCGTATGCCGGATGGTTCGGGTGCGGCTTTAGGAACGTCCCGACGGCATCGTCCACAGTACGGTAGAAGTTGCGCGCGTCGCCGTTCCATACGATTGCCGACGGCTTCAGCGCGGCAATCTTCGCGAACACCTGATCGACAATATCATGCACTGAATGCGTATCCTGCATGACGCAGAACGAGCCTCCCGATTCCGCGCCCAGCGTCTCGAACGAGTATATTCGACCGCCGATCTCGCTGCCGCGATTCCACGGTTTGTAGTCGCGTTCAAGCTCTATCCTGTCCGCCCCGATGCGATACCAGTAGCGCGTCGCAGGGCGAATCCCCTTTATGCGAACGACCGCGAACTTGCCGTTCACGCGCATCACGGGCCCCTCGCCAGAATAGACGCGGACGGATCTCTCCATGTCCGGCGACTTCGAAATCTCCACCCATCCGCTCGCATCGCCGTTCACGGCGAACACCACATCCATCGTCCGCTCCGCCGGATTCATCAGCACCGGCGCTGAGCCGATGAGCGGAAGGGACGCGCCTGTCGCGTCCGACGCCGCGACGAAACGCGGCATGCCCGCAGCCGCAAACGCCGTCGCGCCGTCAATCAGAAATCCCCGTCTTGTAATGCCGCTCGTTTTCATTTCAATGGCGCACAGTTGATGTGATTTGCAATCATTCGGAAATCGATACAAGCCTTACGTTCATCAATGGAAACTGATTATCATTCCCATGCGGCGTTTGCACAGTATGGACTTGTTGTCGGCTGAAAGCTTGAGCCGGACAGACGCTGCCGAATGCATGCCATCGACAAGGCGAATCTTCGCGAGATCGGCTGCCGTGAACACGTCGCTACCAGTCGTCGTCAAGATTGCGTGGCCGTTTTCCTCTGGCTTGGAATTGACCAGACAGATGAACTTGTCGAGATCCACCTTGCTCTTGTCGGTTACGCTGAGCGTAGTGTCGGAAGAGACTTTCGTGTCGCCTGTGTAGGCGAGTGACGCCGTGGATTGGAGAGCGAGCGTTCCGCCGCCCGTAAATGTCATACCGCCGTCCGTTCCTGCGTCAACGCCAGATTCAAGCGTCTTGTGTAGTTTTGCAGTATAGCCGTTTGTGTCAATGGTGCCGCCCTTCGCTCCGACCTTCACATGCAGGCGCGCGGAGTTTTCGATAAGATTCGCATTATTCGCACCTTCGCGCAGCGTCCCACCGTTAAAGAACACTGTCGCATACGAGTTGGTGGATGCGCTGTACATCTTGGGCGACTGTAGAACGCCGCCGAGCAGATTCAGGGTCGGCGTCATCTCCGCATCGCTCTCGATGTAGACTGCCTGGGTTGCATTGTATGTTGTTTTGTTGGAAAGCATGCACTCGTTCGTGCAGATGATAGTCCCGCCGTAGATATCCACGACACCCTGCGACTGCTTGCCGATATGCATCGCTTTGCAACCTATTTCGCCATTGTTGATGACAAGGTGCGCAGTTCCAGTCGCGCAGTTCAACCCTGTGTCACCCACATAAAGCGTTGCAGCTGTCGTCACCTTGCCCCCGTCCATGATGAATTTACCGGAAGTCCTCGTTCTGTTGCCTTGCGCAACCACGATGTTGCCCGACGCAGCGAGCGTCCCGCCGTTTTGGTAGAACTCCGCATAGTTGTCCCGGTTGTTTGTAGTGTCTGCTGCGCCTACGATAAACTGTTTGCACGTCACCGTGCCGTTCAGATTCGTGAACGCACCAACAACTGAGGAGTTGGCTGTCTTGTCATTCGCATCGTACCTGGCGACTTGAATAATGCTGTTCGGAGCATTGATTTCGCCTCCGTCCACTGTGATATATCCACGCTTGATGCGGATGCCGTCGTGGAATTTCGCGGTCATCGGCACAACGACTTTTGCACCACTGGCGATTTCAAGACCGCCCTTGTGCGCAGCAGTCCAGCCGAGCACAAGGTTCGTGTAGGAATGCGTGTATGTTATGTCCTCGATGCGAAGTGTAGAGTCCGTCACGTCGCCGATTCCCGCCACCGCATTTTTGTTGTAGTCGCCGCGCGAGTATGTGAAAGCCGCATTCCCGGCAGTTCCCTTGAATGTCACTTTCGCACCGCTGGTGTTGAAGAAGAGTTGATAGCCAATCGTATAGGCGTTATCAAACTCCACGATATAGCCGTCGTTCTTGAAGCGGTCACTGAACACCGATGTGGTGCCGTTCATGGCCATGAAGCGGACGGCGTCGCTGCTGCCAGGGATGGATGCAGCGACGGACGTGCCGGTATTATTCGATGCCCAGTTGCGTGCAGTTCCGTAATTACGGCTGTCCTTACCTGTCCACCAGAAGTTGGCAGCCATCGCCGTACTGGCAAACGTTGCCGTTAGAATTGCCGCTACGGCATTCAACGTCCTCGCGGACCGAGCAATTGTCTGTTTCTTCATTTTTCTGGCCTTTCCTGTAATGGTTAAATCGATTTGAGTCATTTTACTTTGCAATTGTCGGCGTTCTGCACTCTGTAGCGGAACGAACGAAATACGGCGCTCCCCTCTCCTGCGGTGACAAGACCAATCTGGAGGGAGAGAAAATCCTTGCAGCGTCCGCCGCCGGGATACATCGCGGAGACGTCCACATTGTCCATCAGCTTGATTATCTTGCCATTTTTGCCGGATGCGTAGAGCGAGAGGCTGTTGGAATCGTTCACGATGCGGAAACAGACGCTTTTGCCCAGCGTATTTGGCTCGCGCCGGACAAAACCGTCCGGATAGCAGACGAAGAAGTCTCGCCCGTCCGTCGTAGCGCCGACAAGATTCTTGCGGTCGTAGAAAAGCACCAGCCCCGCCTGAGTCCCCACGCCCGGCTCCGCCACGACCGCCGCAGCGTAGCTCTTCACGGACGGCTTGAAGAGGAGAACCGTGCCAGAGAACGCATCGCCGCCAGTGGCGGAAATGCGGAGCGCTCCTCCGCCAACCGACGCCTTGCCGCAGCTTCTTTCGTCGAACGTCAGCCAATGTAGCGACAGCGTGTCGCCTTTGAAATCGTCATCGTAATTGCCGCCGACAAAGGCAGTCCCATCCTGAGGCAAAGATTCGCGTCCGCTCCTGTCGAGAACAGGCCACCCGTCGTCCGTCCATGCGATGGGCGCAAGAAGGATGGAGCGTCCGAGTGTGCGAAATCCGTTGCGATAGCCATGGTAGACCGCCCACCATCCGCCCTGCGCATCGTCGAAAAGCGTAGCGTGTCCCGTGCAGTGCCATTCTTCCTTTTCCGACCACGTGTGTATGAGCGGATTGTATGGCGAATTCTCCCACGGACCGAGTGGTGTCTTGGAACGTGCGACGCAGGCGTGGTGCGCCGACCAAGGGCCGCCCGTGCCGCCCTGCGCCGAGACGAGATACCACCATCCGCCGCGCTTGAACAGCTTGGGGCTTTCCATGGACGTGTTCTTTGTGCCGGGGCGCCAGCACGCTGGATATTTCCAGCCTTGGTAATGACCGCCTTTTACCGGCTCTACGGTCGTTGCGCCATCGAGCGAAATCCGCGCCGCCTTGCCATGGTGCAACCAAAGAATCGGCGTCCCGTCGTCATCCACGGCAATGCCCGGATCGATGCCCACATTCTTGGCGACAACTGCTGGTTCGCTCCACGGCCCTGTCATGGACGGGGCGGTCACCCTGTAAATCGACCAGCCCTTGCCGTTGCGGATGTTGTCGTTCTGAGGAAAGTAGATTGAATACCCGTCGCCGATCTTCGCAATCTCCGGTGCCCATATCGCGCCAGGCATGTTCTTCGCCGCAGAAGCGACAGGATTCCAGTTGATCAAGTCACGCGAATGCCATATAATGAGGCCGGGACGCGAATACAAACTCGAGTACGTCAAGTAGAAATCCCTACCGTCGCGTATTATCGACGGATCGGGGTATTCGCCCGGGAAGATAGCCTTCGGCCAGGCATCGGCACCCGCCACAGCCGGAAGCCACGCGCCGGCAATCGCCGCCGCGCCAATGATCATGAGCAACAGTTGTCGTGTCATTGTTATGATAACCGTCATTGTCATTCCTATCTCTGCCTGTTTGCAGCAAGAACCGCATCAGCGACTTTCTTCGCTTCCATTTTGTACACTTTAGAAGTATGGTGGTACGCATCTCGCCAGTTCGTCCTGCGGTCAAGCAGATCCAGAAGCGTAAACAAGTCGTTTGTGTGAATTCCACCGACCTTCTCCACGACCTTGGCGCCGGCGGTGTTCAATTCCTTCACTTTCGCCGTTCCTTCCTCATCTTGCATCGGCGTAATCGTACACCATACGATCTTCGCCGAGGGCTGTTTCTCGCGGATGAGCCGCAAGGTGGACTCGAACGCCTTCTCCCATCGCGGCGTATCCGTCCCGAGCGAATGAAGCCCGTTGTTGAAATGGATCACGTCGTACTTTACCTCGTCGAGATACAGCGACAGGAACTTCATGTAGTTCGGGCTCGTCACGCAATACGACGAGACCCAGTAGCTCACGTTCATCTTCCCGTCGAGGAGCCGCCGCACCTCCCCCTCGTAGGCACGGCAGATCGAATCGCCCACCAGAAGAACTCGCGGCAGGGACTTCTTCGTATCTGTCAGATGATAGGCGTACGCCCGCGACCACTCGGTGTTCTCGTGTCCGCGCACATTCGCAGAGACGGGACAGTCCTTCGCGATGTCGGCAGCCTCCACCTGCGTGCGGTCCGTACCGCCGTCTTGCACGTTCCGGTACAATGTCATGCAGAGAAGTCCAGCGAACGTCTCCGTGCCGCGACAGGCGAAACGGACGCACTTCAACTGCTTGGACGGATCGAGGTCGAGCGCATGGACGTTTCCGTGCGCGATTTCCCCGAACATCACAGCGCATCCCTTTACGGCGTAGGGGCGGCAGTCCCTCTTCATGTCAAGATACGAGTGGTGGCCGTGGCTGTACGAAAGCCAGTCGTCGCAGTTGTCCGGCGGGACGAGCGACAGAGTCGCCTCCGTGCCGTCGGCGTATTCCACCGCTATCCTCGCCGCCTCCATCCACGCTACGTTGGGATTCGTTACGATCGCCGAGATTAGCGCAATCTTGCGTGCCCTGCCGGAAAGAGGAATCTCAATCGACTCCGGGAACTGCTCGTAGAACGAGACGAACGCGGCGTTGTGCCCCTCCTTCGGGCCAAGTCGGAAGGAGGGACCGTATTCCGTCGCGAGCATTCCGTCCTCCGGCCAACGGTCAAGCGTCTTCGGCACGGCGTAGTCCTTCAGCCAGTGGCGATTGCGCACGGCCTC
>SUVZ01000231.1 GCA_015061765.1 Lentisphaerota bacterium | reverse complement strand
CCGCCTATCCTACGGGCGTATCTCCACGTCAGGATACGATTTCGCCCACTCAAATGCCTCCTCCCATTTTGCGCAGGTGAACACCGCCACCTTAAGCGACTTCGCATATGCGAACAGCTCTGCATCGTTCACGCCCCATATGCGGAACTCCAAGCCCGCCGCACGGAACCTCTCCGCGTCGGCGAGGGAAAGACCCACCGCCTTCGCCGTGAGCGCCCTTGGGCAGACTATGTCGATCCCCTTATTCTTCGCCTGCGCTATCGTCTTGTCGATCGCAGCGGAGAGATCCTTCTCCTTGAGGAATCCACTGGTGAGCCAGAGCGTGCGGTACTTCGGGTAGCGACGGTGGAAGTCAGCGAGTTTGTCGCCGCCCGCGCCGGAGATGACTATGTTCGTCTCCGAAAGCCCCGCCTTGACGCGAAGCGCATCGAAGGTGTCGGCGAACGTTTTCGAATAGCCGCAGAGTTCGCACTGCGCAACCGCGTCCTTCGGCATGGTCGCAAACATCTCCTCCAGATACGGCATGTGGACAGGTTTGTCCGCCTTGTTGAACCGACCGATGTCGATGCGCGCGACATCTGCCACTGTGAGCTCCTTGATGGGCCGCTGCAGCTTTTCGCCGGAAAGCCTCTCCAGCACCTTCCGGTCATGAACAAGAATTATCCGCCCACCATTTATCATGTGGCAGTCCGTCTCGATCAGCCGCGCACCCTTCTCCCACGCAAGCTTGAACGCCTGGAGCGAGTTGCCTGGCACGCCTGGGGCGTCCGATCCGTGATAGCCCTGCTTACAGATGGGCCGCATGACGAACTTTTCACATCCGTCTACAGATGTTACAGCGAGACATACAGATCCAGTCAGCACTAATGCGGCCAATATCATTAACTTTTTGACAAACATGTCCATCTCCTATTTTGTGTTGGCTTTGCAGTTTGTGACAAACGCGTTCGCGCCTTCGGACCTCCATCGTGCGCCGATGTCTGCGTTATGCACGAACCACATTGATACCCACAAACCATTTGACTGAAGTCGCTTGACGAACCCCGGAGGCGTGTCGTATATCACGCCGCGCCCCGCACGCTTGACAGAACCGGACGGCATGTTCAGCCCGTAGAGTCCCAGCCGCTCCTTCGCTTCGAGAAGCGCCGCCAGAAGCTCGTCTTCGTTCGCGAACGTTCGGCCTTTGGCAAGGTTAGTGGCGTATCCCTGCTCCTTCGGCCTTACGTAAGTGTGCGCGACGCGGCGGATGTCCGGATGGTGCTTATTCAGGTAGGCGAGCGCCGGCTGGCTCCACGTGCCCACTATTATGCGGGAATGCGGTATCCCCGCCTCCCCCGCCATCGCGAGGGCCTTCTCGACCAGATTGGGATTGAAGTCCTTGAAGTCCAGCCAGATTCCCCGCTTCATTTTCGCGCCCCACTTCAAGCCATCGCGGTACGTCTGAATCGTATCGTTGGTCCAGTCGTTGTACCCCGCCACGCGCCCTGGGCGGAACTTATAGCGGCAGTTCGCGCGTATTTCCGCGAGCGTATGCCGCTTGATTTTCCAATCGCAGCCGAAAAAGGCCTTCAGATCGGCGTCGTGCTGCAGCACGATCTCGCCGTCTTTGGTTTCGCGGAGATCCATCTTTATGTAGTCGAGCCCGTGTTCAACCGCACAGCGGTAGGCGGCGACGGAATGCCCGGGCGCGTAGAACTCCTCGCCGGCGTGCGCGACATACTCGATCCCGTCGCCGTCACCGGAGGCTGACGACAATACAGCCTTTCCGGAGACCTCCTCAACAACAAGGCCCTCGAATACCGCCTTGCCGTATGCACCGATGAGCCTGAGCTCCACTTCGGGCCTGAAGTTCTCGGGCAGCGGATCGGGAACGTCAAACTCGTAAGACTGCAACGTCTTCTTGAACGTGCCAACCATGCGGTATCCCGTGGAGCCGAGAGTCATTCCCCCGTTGGCCCATGCAACAGAAGACGCAGAGCCTCGGTCAATGAGCTGATGGATGTCATGGCCCGTCACGAAGTACGACACCCTGTATCGCTTGCCAGCCTTAAGGTCGGCAGGATATTTCTTCGCGACGGACGGAGTACTCCGTGCCTGCTCTTCGGTGACATCTATTGTCAGCGTATTGAAGCCATTTACGACAGACTTGGGCGGATTCGCAGCGCGTCTGGCGAGTTCGTGTGACACTGCGATTGACGGATCCGCTTCCTCCATGCCGACCATGTCGCAATTCTCGAATGTCACCTTTCCTGCGCACTCAACTATCACCGGATTTGACCGAGGATACGAGAGGTTCGGCGGAAGAGGCGTCATGCGAAACTTCACATTGCGGAAGCTGATGTTGTCCGGCTTCGTCTCGCCGCCGCCAAAAACCTCTATAGGCGAAAACGCCTCTGCATCGATGCGCTCGAACGAAATATTCTCAAGCTTTGCCTTGGAGTATATGCTGTTGGCCGCTACTGCGATAGCCCTTCCGGCATCGCGGATGCGGATGTCTGAGAACTTTAAGTTCGATATGTCAACGCCCTTCTGCTGCCGCCAACCGTAGCAGTTTTGGACGAAAAGCCCTGTCCCCGCCGACTTGATATCGATGTCCCTCACCGTCACGTTCCTAATCTCGCCACCCCCTACGCCGATGCGCACTCCGCAGGCCTGCACCGTGCAGACGCAATTGGAGATCTCGATATTTTCACAAATACGGGAAGGGGCGCCATCGTACAGGTTTTTGCCGTTGTCGCCGCGTATGGCAAATGCGTCATCCCCCGTCTCGATGTCGCAACCCGTTATAAGCACGTTGCGGGAAGAATCGATGTCGAAGCCGTCCGTGTTGAGGTACAGAATGTTATTTCGCACAATCACGTTCCTGATCATAACGTCAACGCAACCATGTATCAGGCAAGTCCAGCAGTTCATGTCTCTGAACGTCACTCCTTCAATGCGTACGTTCTCGCATCCGACGAAAACTATCTGCTGTCCAGGCCTGTTGCAGTCTGCCCTGCGCCCCTTGCCATAGCAGCGTCCCTTGCGCCAGCCGATGACGCCGGCGCCGACATTCTCCCCCATGAAGGCCGCGCCGTTGCCACTGATCGTTCCAAAGCCCGCCAGGATTACGTTCCTCGCGTTGAACGCCACGATTAGATGCTTCGCGCTCCATCCCTCCTTTACGGAGCCGTGGCTTCCTGGATAGACATCGTCAGCCGCATAGTCGGAAAGGTTGGGGCTGCCAAGCAGCACAGCGTCCTTTTCGAGGAATAACGTGGTTTCACTACCCATGACGAGCGTGCCCGTGAGATAAGTCCCCTTCGGAACCATCACCGTGCCACCGGTCTTCGCGCATGCGTCAAGGGCCGCCTGAATAGCCGCCGTGTCAAGCGTCTTCCCGTCACCTTTTGCGCCGAACGCCATCACATTATAGTCGCAACGGTACTCCAGTTCATTCCCGGAAGGCAGATAGTAAGGGTTCACCGATATGTAGTTCAGCGTGGAGCGTCGTCCGATCGGTCCGCCAGGCTCCATATCGCTTTTCCAGTCGGAGATCGCCACCTCCGCCTCCTCCGCTGTCGCACGGAATACGTAACGGTGCGTGCGGACAGCACACCGCTTCTGGGGAAGCGCCCAGTTGTTCACCCCCCGAGGCGCCATGGTGAAGGATGAGTAGCGGCTGTCGAACGGCATCCCCTTCACCTCCGCCCACAGTTGCGGCTCCTCGTCCTTCGACGTGCGCGGCGCAAGAACGTTCGCATAGTCGGAGGATGCGAACTCAAGGATGTACCACTCCCCCTTTCTGAGATTCCTGATCTTCTGAGAGACCTTGTTAGGCCCCTTGGCGCTGCGCGTGAGAAGCGCAAAATGGTCCCCGTCGCAAATGTCGGCGCTTACGCGCCTCTGGATGTCTTTCGCAAAGCCCTTCCGAACCATGTTCGTCACGGAACCAGCCTCAGCCGCACACACATTCCAATGCCTGAATCCTTCACCGAAGTCGCCATCCCTCACCGTCTCCGGGTTGTACTTCCATCCTCTCGCCTCGGCGAGCGAATCCGTCCGTCCGAGGATGCCGTAGTGGTGCATGATCAACGCCTGCCAGCGCAGTATCTCCTCGCCGCAGCCGGGCGTCGTGGTTGAGAGTCCGCCGACGTCCGCAAACGCAGGTTCCGTCGCCATCCTGTGTATCCAATGGTCGAGAAGCACCTTTTCGTTGACGGCAGGCGATATGTGGCTCGTCCAGCTGCCTACCCTCTCGAATCCGTTCAACAGATGCATTATGCGCTTGCCGGCCTCTGGCATCATCGCCGAAAGGCTCTGCATGTTCGTGATGATTCCGTCAATCTGCCCGTCGACATCCGAGATGTTCGGCAACGCCCGCAAATACGACTCGCTCATCAGCATCCCCGTGCCACGCCCAGAGTTGATGATGCCCGAAATAAGCGCGACCACCGGCGAATAGTCCTTGAGCGGCCTGCCTAATATGCCGAAGAAGTCCGCCGAAATCCCGTTCGGCTTGAGTTCGTTGGCAAGTTCCCACATCTCCTCGCCGGACACGTTGAGGTCCCTCGCTGACGCATGAAGACCGAACTCGTCCCAGATCAAGGGATAGCCCTCCTGGTACTGCTTACGCCCACGCAGCTTGCTGTAGATGAATTTCCTGTCTGCAAGCTCCTCGTGCTTCGTCGGCCCTACTCCAGTGCGCGCATTTAGTTCCTTGCCGCGCGCCATCAATTCAGGGTAGATGCGTGCCCTGCGGCGTGCCGTCCAAACTTCCGGCGAGTTCATGGCCATTTCCGCCCGTCCGCATGAAGGCAGAACTGCCTTGCGGAAGAAATCCCACCCCAACTTCATCGTCCCGTTCGTAAGCCCGCTTTCCGGCGAAGCGGACAGGTCGCAATTCACATTCAGCGGCTTTATGAGATGGACTCGCAGCCTACCGCCAGTCGCGCCATCCACCTTGAGCGTATAGTCACCCGGCTTTAGCGTACGTATCGTCTCCGAAGGTTCATCGCGCCTGTATGTGATCACAGGCGCCATCTTGCCAGAAAGGTATGCCTTGGCCTTCTCGTATGGCTTGTCGAATCCGATGAAAACCTGTCCTATGCGTGGATTCGTAAAGGTGTACTCACCATTCCTGAGTTCCGTGTTAATAACCTCCGTTACGAAGTTGTTCAGCCTGCGCCCGACAACCTGCTGCGGTCGCTTCTTTTTCGCGATGAATGGATACGTGTTCTCGCAACGAACCTTGCCCGTACTCGTCTCGACGCACTTTATGTTGACCTCGTGCCGCCCCTCCGCGATCGGGAGACCGAGCGGATGCTTACCGTCCACCATCGCAACGAATTCGCAGCCGTTGGTGTTGAAGTTCGCGAGAAAGCGTATCATGCCCGTATCGGCATCCACTTCGGACATCAGCGGCTCCACGGGAACTATGCGTCCGACAAGTGGAGTGGCCTTGACGACAGTCGCGGATCCCTTTCTGGCCTTCTCGCTCTTTGGCTCCAACACAGGGGCGCAGATGTCAAGATACGCCCCATCGCCTATCTCAAACACCTCGAATCCAAAGCTGTAGATGGATTTCTTAGGATTCACGGATTTAGGCGCTGGCCGCACACCCTCAATCTGTATCCACTTCCCGCCTGTATCAGCAGGTATCTCCACTTCCGCAAATCTTTTCCAGTCGCGGTCAACGATAATCATTCTCGCCTTGCCGGATGGGAGACCCTTCGTTCGCACAAGCGCCGCAAGACGGTACGGCTCGCCGGGAACAAGCGTGATGCCAGGTGCGTAGAACGCAATCCTTTCGGCCTTGCCTGCAACGCGTACGACGTTCTTCCCGCCAGGCCCGGTCTCTCCGGTCAGATCGGCTATGCCCTCGCCGTTCGCAATATATGGCTTTGACCATCCCAGGATGCCCGTCATCCCGTCAAACTCAAAATCTTCGCGTACAAGCGGCTCATCGGCAACACCTGAAAGCGAAACCGCCAGCATGGCCGCCACGGCGGCGAAACGCAGAACACGATTGATGATGCTGTCCATTTTCTTTATCTCCATTTTCTTTATCCTAAACATATACCCGGATCTTGTCAGCGAAACGTGATTACTAAGCCGTCTGCCATAACAGTGATCCTGCGGCCATCCGGGGAAATGATTTTCTTCCTCTTTGTCGTCTCGCCGTTCACGAGCACCGAATAGATGGACGGCAGACTGATGCCGGTGAAATCGACATCTACCATGAAGTCCCCAGTCTCCGGCGCGTTCACTATGTCGATGACACCACCTTCCGCAAGCGCAAAGCC
>SUVZ01000230.1 GCA_015061765.1 Lentisphaerota bacterium | reverse complement strand
TTCGCCGACTCGGTGTTCTCCGGCAGCTGCGCCTCCACAAGCCTGGGCCAGCCCGCCTCGCGTCCGTCGATCAGATGACAGAGATGCGCGGTGATCGCCGGCACGCATAGGGCCGCATCGCGGAAGCCCCCGTTCAGCGCAACCAGTGCAAGCCCCATCCCACCGCCCTGGCTACCGCCCCGGTACGTGACGTCGGCAGCATTCACCTCAGGGCGTCGCCTCAACCAGTTGACAACGCGGTTGATCGCCAGGATCGGCCCGTAGTAGAAATACTCCTCCCGGCTTGCCGCAATGCCGGAAACCGTATAGCGGGGATTCTTCGCCACCGGGTACAGTCCCTGAAGCCGCCCGTCCTCCTCCGCCTGAAGCGCATTGTGCTCCTTGCCGCGCTTTGCCGCGCCGACAACCGGACGATATCCATGCACGTTCATCGTAAGGCCGACCATGTTCTCATCGCCGCATGACGGTCCACCTACGGACGGCCCCGCGCCGGGAACATGGACCCGCGCCGGGAACGGTCCGCGCGCCCGATCGGAAGGCTCCTTCAGGAAGCCATACAGCCGCCCTCCTCTCGGACCGCTCAACGAAACCATGTACACGTCGCAGCCATTCGTCGAGATGGAATCCAGCCTTTCAAGCTGGATGTCCTCCGGCACCTCCCTGTCGTAGCGCGCGATCGCCTCGCGCCAGAACGACTCGAAATCCGCAGGGCGTTCCGCGCCCGCCGTGATCTTCTCCGGCGAGAAAGCGGCGCCCCAGCGCTTCATGGTCTTGCCGCACGTCACCGTCAGCAGCAGGAATCCCGGCACGTCACGCGTTCCATCTACGGTGAATGCCCTCCTTTCCGCAAGGTTCACGTCGAACTCCTGCAGCACCTTCGTGCCGAAGTTGTCGAGCCTGACGTGGGCGACGCCCGACGTCAACGAAGAATGGACGTTGAACACGGCCTTCTGTCCGCACTTGTACAGCGAGTCGGGGTCGTCGCACCAGACGGAAAACGGTTCCAGGGGTGCGCGAAGCCCTTCGACCTTCAGTCCGTCAATATCGGTGGCGACAGGTTCACCCCTTGACGAAAGCTTCATCTCGCAGCTGCGGATCGTTATGTTGCGCGGCGGCAGCTCCGGATCGCCGCGAAGCTCGTAGGCATACCATCCCTCGCTGCAGACGACATTCTCGACCGTCACCCCTTCAATCGGCGTGCGCACGATCTCGGGATTCGCAAGACTGTCGCGCGTCTTCCACTGGTAGTCGGGCATGATCTCGAAGATCGAGCACTTCGCGCGCGCGGCCTTCACGTTCCGGACAGTGACGTTGCGCACGTATCCGCCACGCGCGGGGTTCGTCTTTATGAAAAGCACGCGCCAGACCTCGCCCTCCACGGTGCAGTCCTCAAGCCGGATGTTCTCGATGCCGCCGGAAAGCTCGCTGCCGATTCCAAGCAGCGTATGCCCGTTGACGACCGTGCAATTGCGAATCGTCACGTCGCGCGTGGGCCTTGCCCTGAGACGCCCCTCATGGTTTCTCCCGCTCTTCATGCAGAAGCCGTCATCGCCCTGGTCGAGCCGGCAGTTCTCGATCAGCGCGCCCTGCACGGACTCAAGGTCGATCCCGTCCGTGTTCGGGCCCTCGCAACGGACGTCCAGATTGCGGATCGTCACGTCGTCGGTGCAGAACATGTGGATCGTCCAGTTCGGCGAATTGCGGATGCGGAATCCGTCCAAAACCACATGGCGACAGTTGCCGAAGTGGAAGAACTGCGGACGTCCCCTCGTCTTGAATCCCGGCGAATGCCAGTATTCCACCTTCGCCTCGAAGGTGCCGCGCCCCGTCACGGAAACGTTCGTCGCGCCGACGGCGCTCACAAGCGGCTGGTGACGGCGGCGCACCTGCCCTTCGAACGCAACCTCCTGCATCGGATACAGATCGGGGTCATCCGGGAATACGAGCCTTGCGCCACTCTCAAGGTGAAGCTCGATTCCGCTGGCGAGCCTGAGCGGACCGGTCTTCCATTCGCCTGCAGGAACCGTCACGCGCCCGCCGCCGGACTTCGCCGCTGCGTCTATGCGAGACTGGATGTCGGAAAGGGCTTCTCCTGCAAATGCGGAAAGCGAGAGGATTGGGAGAAACGCGAGAAACGATAGAGATTTCATAATGGTTTGATCTTAAGTTTTCTGATCCGGCCAGAGAAGAAGCCACTCCCCTTCTCCGCGCCAACAGATGTGTAAAGCGGATAGAAGAGATCGCCGGAGACCGGCACCTCGGCGCCGCGCACGCCGTCCACCTCGACCCAGGCTTTCAGCTGATCGCACACGACGCGCAGCGTCTGCCAGCATTCAGAAGGAAGAAACGGTATTTCACCATCTGGGTGATGTAAATGGTTATCAATTGATGCCACAGAATCTTCCAAATACGAGTGAAACACCTCCTGTTTCTCCTGTTCTTTGTGGCTAACACGAGCAAGGGTGACATCCAACTGCGACATTTAAGTTCAAATAAGCCTCGCCGTTGGCGAAGATAATGCCATTGTTCTCAAACGTCGCAGAATAGTAGGTACGGTATTTCCCCTCACCTCCTCCCACCTCACCAAAGGTAAGAGATTTGGCGTTGACGATCTCTCCATTTGTTGTGTAGAACACGGCTATGGGATTGTTGACGAGATAGTCTCGCGTAGATGGATCCGCGACCTCCTCAGACCACACAGCTCCGGCAAACCCCGCCGACGATGAGGTTGATTTGGTCAGTGTCACGTACCCGTCGGCGTATGCGCCACGCGCAATAAAACACAAGAGGAGACAACCTATCGGTTTGCCACATGCACACATTACCTTCTTCATTTCGCATTGTCCTTTCCTTTTTTGCCTTAAAACTGATGCATGCATTATGGCACAACATCACCGCACCCGCAACCCCCAAGAAATTGGGGGTTGCAGATGCACCATGAGTCAGATACGTCGGCAAACCACGACACAAAAAATCAACCTGTGCTATACTATACGCGGTTTTAAAGAAAAAATATGTCATGCCTCATCTGGCCCCCATAATCGCGGCCCTGCTGATCACGAACGCCTCCGACTTCGCGACTCTCAGGAAAGACCCCGCCAACGACGGACGCGTATTCGTCTTTGAGGGCGTCGTCGCCGTTCCTCCTTCGTCAGATGCCTTCATGATTCTGGACGACTCCGGACGGGCCTGCATGTTCAACCGACCGGAGTTCCGCCCGCCGTTCTCGGCTGGAGACAGAGTCCGTACCTACGGCAATCTCGCGCACTTTATCAAGGCAAAAGCCTCGGTGCCTATTTGCGAAAGAACCGAAATCCTCTCGCGCGGTTCAGTACCGAAGCCCCTTCCCGTCTCGCCTTCAGACCTGAAAAGCGGAAAGTACGACAACCGATTCATACGCATCAGCGGAAAAGTGGAGGAATGTTTCAGCGACGATACCGACTCCGACTGGGTCTATCTTGCGATGGACTGCGACGGCGAAACGCTTTACGCCGCATCACCCCACAGCCACGCGACAGCCGAGACACATCTGAAGAAACTTCAGGGACTTGTCGGCGCAAGGATAGCGATGTGCTGCATCTATTCACCTGAGTTCGGAATCACAAGCAGGCGACTCATATACAAGACAACCGTCATATTCGTAGATGAAAACTCCATTGAAACGCTTGGCGAATCGCCAAACGATCCTTTCGATGTCCCCGACATCGGGCAGCGTCCGGTTCCTAACCTTTCAGGCTTCCTGAAACTGCGCCGCTGCAAGGTAACTGGGCAGGTCATAGCGATCTGGCAGGGGGATACGATCATCCTCCGTACGCCTGAAGGCGAAATACACAACATCGAGCTGTCGGGCGGAACGCTGCCAAAGCGCGGAGACATGATAGAAGTTGCAGGCAATGCCGAAACAGATCTCTGCCGGATCAACCTGAACAATGCGACATGGAGACCGGTGGACATCGCACCACCGGTCATGCAGCAGACAGCGCTTCTGGAAGAGCGTGATATCATCCGCCACAGAGCGGATCGACAACTTCTGGCGCCGCTTCAGCACGGAAACAAAGTAAGAATCGTCGGTCTCGTACAGGACATATCAAAGGCGCACAACGGCGAGTGCACAATCCAGCTGAAATGCCACGACGACTCGTTCGCCGTCACCGCAAAGGCCGACGATGCGCCTGAGATCGGGTCCACGGTCGAGGTCACCGGCATATGCATCGTCGAGACGACGGCGTGGCGTCCACACGCCGCCTTCCCGCGCATCAAGGGGGTCTCGCTGCTCGCGACCGAAGATGGAGCGATCCGCATCGTTTCGCGTCCACCCTGGTGGACGCCGTTCAGGCTTCTCGTTGTCATCGGGGCACTTCTGGCGGTATTGGCCGCGATCCTCGTGTGGAACTATTCGCTGCGTCGCATGGCCGAACGGCGAAGCCAGCTCTACCTCAAGGCCAAGCTGGCGAGGATGGAGTCGGAACTGAAGGTCGGCGAGCGGACGCGGCTCTCGGTAGAGCTTCACGACACGCTCTCGCAGAACCTCATCGGGGCGTCAATGGAAATCAACACCGCCGAGCAAATGACGCTCAGCGACGGACCGCAGGCGCTCAGGCATTTAGACATCGCCTCGAAAACGCTCAAGTCGTGCCGCGACGAACTCCGCAACTGCCTCTGGGATTTGCGAAGCCAGGCGCTCGAGGAGCCGGACATGGACAAGGCCATCCGGAAGACTCTGGAGCCGTACATCTCCGACATCGACATTCAGATAAGGTTCAACGTGCCGCGCAGCCTGTTCACGGACAACACCGCCCACGCGCTCATGCGCATCATCCGGGAACTCGTCCTGAACGCCGTGCGCCACGGCAAGGCGACCGCCGTCAAGATCGCCGGCGGTCGGGAGGGAGACACCCTGTTCTTCTCCGTTCGCGACAACGGCTGCGGCTTCGACCCCTCGACAGCCTCCGGCATCGCGCAGGGACACTTCGGGCTCCAGGGCGTACGCGAACGGCTTCGGCTGTTGAAAGGTACTCTCACGATCGAAAGTTCCGCAGGGCACGGGACAAAGGCGACGGCACGTCTCCAACTTCCAAAGGGAGCGCACGAAAAGGCATGAACCAGGTAAGTAAGATCAGGATTCTTATCGTTGACGACCACGCCATAGTCAGAATGGGTCTTGCCGCCATACTCGGCACGAAGGCAGACCTTGAAGTCGTCGGCGACGCCGAAGACGGCACAGCGGCGATACAGAAGGCGCAGAAACTGAGGCCCGACGTCGTATTGATGGACATCGTCATGCCCGAGATGGACGGTGCCACCGCCACCGCAAAAATACTGCGACTGCTTCCACAGACAAAGGTGATCATCCTGACCTCGTTCGGCGAGGCCGATGGTATTGCGCACGCGCTTGATGCCGGGGCGTCCGGCGCACTGATGAAGAACGTCGACTATTCGGAACTCGTCACTGCGATTCGCGCCGTGATGGAGGGGGAAACGGTCGTCGCCCCCGAGATCCGGAAAATGATCAAAGACATGCCGCCGGTGCCGGAGCTATCGGAAAGGCAACGCGACATCCTGATTTCCATATCGCGCGGTCTCACGGACGCCGACATCGCCACCCAGCTCAACCTATCGCCCTACAGTGTCCGCGAGCACATCACAACGATCTTCAAGAAACTCGACGCCGCCAACAAAGCCGAAGCCGTCGCCATCGCCACGCGAAAGCAACTCCTGAACACATAAGACACTTGGGGGAGCACCCTCGAAGCCGTCATTTCCGCCACCGCGACCACTGCGTGGCTCGGCCTTCGGGGATATTCTGCGCAATCCCCCACCAATCCACCAATCCTCCAATCCTCACACCCCACCAACTCCACACCAGCAGAGCCTGCCCTGAGTAGCCTAACCAATGTTCATTGTTTATCCTAAAAATCGCAGTTGAAGTCAATGGGGCATTAGCCCGTCAGCCAAAGTTGGCGGGTTGAAATGGCCATGATGCCGTTGGATTGCCGGTTCAGGCGAGCGGCATGGTCATTTGCCCGCCGATGTCGGGCGGAAACAGCCTCCTGATCGTGCCGTATTCGCGGAAGGCATGGGCGATTATGCGCTGGCGACGCTCTTCAAGGCTCAACTGCGACGCAGATGCGACCTTGGCGAGGAACGCGCTGATGGCGCGGTATGTCCTGCGGGCTTTTTCGTTCGTTGCGGTGTAGATGGTGACGATTCCCTGCCGCGCGTGGCGCGACAGCCTCGCTATGCACGACTGGAGAAGCGGTCGCGACGTGACGGCCTCGTGGTGCATGCCGTCGTCGCCGAGGCGCGTGAACACGTTCCACAGGTTC
>SUVZ01000229.1 GCA_015061765.1 Lentisphaerota bacterium | reverse complement strand
TCCATCGCCTTGCGGCACACCCAGATGCGAGGCTTTTCTTTCTCTCGCGTCCGCGAAGGTTTGGAAAGTCGCTTACGGTTTCGACGCTCAAGGCTCTTTTTCAGGCCCGGAGGGAATTGTTCGAAGGTCTTGCGATCGAGAAGAAGGATGATTGGGTTTGGGAGAAATATCCAATCATCCATTTGGAAATGAACGATATTGCGACGACCAGCATAGAGGATTTTGAAAAATCACTTGTGTCTCATCTGAAGCGGAAATTGAAAGAGGCGGGATTTGAGTATGATTTATCGGCTTTGCCATCAGACAATTTCGGAAATGCTATAGAGGATCTTTCCGCGGCCAACGGCGGCAGGGGTGTTGTGATTCTTATTGACGAATACGACTCGCCCGTCGGCCATTGTCTCGATGATGTTGCCAAGGCCGAAGCCGTCCGCGACAGGCTTTCTACAGTCTATTCGCAGATGAAGAATCGTACCGGCGACATTCGTTTCCTGTTCATGACGGGTGTGTCGAAGTTTACGAAGATGTCGGTGTTTTCGTGTCTGAACAATATCGTTGATATAACGATGGATGAAGAGTATGCGACGATGTTCGGCTATACCGAGGAGGAACTGGGGGCGAATTTTGAAGAGCATCTTCGTGAGCATGCCGTGAAGATGGGCAAAGCGTATGAGGACTATCGCGCGGAAATGAAACATTGGTACAACGGCTTTCGGTTCTCTAAGTACGGGAAGACGACCGTTTACAATCCGATATCAATTGCTCTTACTCTGCAGAAGAAGGAGCCTGAGTTTTCTGCCACATGGTCGTCGACAGGTCGTCCGTCATCGCTTATGAACTATCTTAAGCGTTCTGATATGCTGGCGATAGATCCGGACAAGACCCAGTTTGTGTCAGAGTTGGAGTTCGATGTTACAAACTTGGCAGATTTGAAGCCGATAGGAATGCTTTTTCAGACAGGCTATCTGACAATCAAGGATTATTCGGAAGGGTTGTATACCCTTGGTGTACCGGATGAAGAAGTGCGCAAGGATTTGAATTTGCTGATGGCAGGGGTTGCCGCAGAAAAAGATGCCGTTTGGGCGGCAAGTTTAGGGGCTAAGCTCCGTGGCGGTGCGTTCCCGGATTTCTTCCTCGGACTCAAATCACTCTATGCGGCAATGGCCTACGGTTCTACGGAAGGGCGTGTTCACGAAAACTCCTACGCCCGTTGTCTTTCGTTCCTGCTGGCAGGATGCGGCTTCCGTTTCACGATGGAGGATGTGCAGGCGAACGGACGAGCCGATATCGTGGCAAGCCATGTGAATGGTGTGTTCATCTTCGAACTCAAAGTCGGCGAACCGGTAGATAAGGCATTCAGGCAGATCCGCGAGAAGAATTATGCGGCCCCCTATCTTGCATCGGGTCTCCCGATTCATCTCATCGGCCTTTCCTTCGACCCTGAAACCCGCCAGCTTGTTGATGCAGCTGCAGAAGAGTTTTAAGTGGTACGATTCTTGAACCTAAAAACGGCAGTTGATTTCAACTCAGAGGCGGCTCGGCGTTAAAAAGGAATCCTGCGCAACAATCCTACGTCCACTCCGGAGGAGATCGTGTGCGCGGAGGTCTATGCCGCAAAGGAGATTTCTCTCAATTCCACCCCGGATCAAAAGCCATCGGAATCTCAGACCTCTTTTCAGAATATCGATAGCTGCGTCAGCGATGACTTAAAAGTGAAGGTGCGATACGCCGTGTGTCCCGCATGTGCTTGGGGAGAAATGAAAAAATTCAAGTTATTCCGATGTGTTGGATTCTTGTGACATTTTATTGAAATGGAGTGGTGTTCAGAGATTGACGGTTTTTGTTTTTCCATTCGCTGAGTGTCATTCCCGTTTCGCGCTTGAAGAATTTCCGCAGTGAATTTGGATTTTGGAAACCGCAGAAGTCAGATATTGATTTGATCTGTCGATCAGATTCCAGAAGAATCTGTTTTGCACGTTCAAGTTGTACGTTATGTATTTCTTCTAAAATGGAATGTCCTGTGGCCTGACGGAACCTGATGTCGGCGAGCCGTCTGGAGTACGGGAACCGTCTGGCCACCTTATCCGCCGTCAGCCCCGAGCACGCTTCATTGCGGATCAGCTCCAATGCGTTTGAGACATGTCTGTCGTATCTTGAAAGCAGTCGCGTCGTCGCCCGGCGAACTATCCGGAGCGGGCCGAGCGAATCGTCATTGACGAATTTCAGCAGATAGCGGAGTTTCCGGGAAATGGGGCCTTCGATGGTCTACACGTGCCAGCCGTTTACGGCGGCAATCTCCTGGACGCCATATAGTTTTCCGGGCGCCGATGACTTTGCCGAAGGCTGAAAGTATAGAATCACATCCATTGACGGCAATTGTACCATATTGAATAGATGTTTGGCTGGGGTAGCTTAAGTTTCGACGTCCTTTCTTGTCTAATCGCAATCAGGTGTTCTGCTGGGCGATCTGTCGTGCCTCAAACAGACTGGTCGCCGAATTTGTTGCGCCATTCGCGCATCGTCATCCCGGTCTCGCGGCGGAACACAGTCTTGAAGAATGCGGTTGAATCGTATCCGCAGAAGGATGGAATGTCGTCGATCGCCATGTTGCCGTTTTTCAGCAGGTTCTTTGCCGTGGCTATCCGCGCCGCCTGTATCGCCTGAAGTATTGAAACCCCAGTGTGTCGCCTGAACAGTTCCTCTGCCATACGTCTGCTGCATCCCATGCAGTCTGTCACATCCTTGGATGATATGCGTGAGCATGAGTTGTTCGCGATGAACTCCACCGCATTTACGAGGCGTTTGTCTGTGTATGGTCTGCTGGTGGATGCTCGCTTGACTACTCCTATTATGCCGTATGTCAGGGTCTTGACCGGAGACTTTGGGTTTTCTATCCGCCTCTTGAGGAGTTCAATAGCGTTTTCGCCAGCCTTGGAGAAATTCACCATGACGCTGGTCAGGTTTGGGGTCACATTCTGGCAGATGTGTGTAACGTTGTCCACACTGATTACCGCGATTTCGTGCGGTATGTGGATGTGTGCCATGCGCAGGGCATGAAATACGGACGTGGCGAGATGGTCTGTCGCCAGAAAGAGTCCGCACGGCTTCGGGAGTCTCTTCATCCAGTCTACAAGAGCCGAAACGCCTTCAATGGTCTCGATGGAAGGGCCTGTATATTCATGAAAACAGCCCAGGTTCTTGACGCCTTCCCGAAAGCGCGTGCCTCTGTCGCGACTCCAGTATGCATTAGAAGAGTGGCCGATGAATGCGTAAGAGGCGTAAGTGCGCGTACTGTTCAGTTCGTTGATTGCAGCCGTTACCGACAGGCTTGTGTCTTGGCAGGAACAGTCGAATATCTGCCTGTCGCGATAGTTGTCGCGCCCCATAAGGATGATGGGCGTCCGGCATTTGGGGATGGCGGGAATCTTCTCAGTGCTGTGTATGGGGTCTATGATTATCCCGATGGGGTTCCATATTCCTATCTGCCTGACGATGCTTTCCTTCGTGGGCGAATCCGATACCGGAAGGATCTGCCAGCCGTATTTTGTCGCTGCAGAGTAGACGCCGCTGATTTTCTCTCTCAACGCCTGATACATCGGATCGCAGAACACGATCACTATCCCGTTTCGTACGATTGTGGGTTTCATTGGGAATGCAAGATACCACATTTCAGCGGTTTGCGCAATCGAAAATGTTTTTACTGCGTGATTGCGCATAAACTGAATCGCTGTTTTGATACAATGTCGCGCAGTTGGCAAAGGTGTTGCCGCTGGCCAACGCGCATGTTTCTTGAGTGGGGTTATGCGTATTTGCGGCGGAGCCGAAAGGTGAAGAAGGAACGGTCTGACATGGACAGAAAAGATTTGAGGATAATGGTGATCGGCGCACATCCGGACGATCCGGAGGTGAATATGGCCGGTACCATCGCGAAATTCGCGGAGTCTGGAGCCCGAGTGCGGATGGTTTCCGTTTCCTGCGGAGACAAGGGGCATCGTTCCCTGAATGCGCGATCGTGCGTGAGCGCGAATCTTCGGGAATGAGGTAATGGAAAGGATGTGACAATATGGGACTCTTCGAATTTCTTATGCCTCGGTACCATGCTTCCGCGCTAGGATTCATGCTTGGACTTTCTTTTGTGTTCGGTTCGGCAACTCCAGTGGCACTTGGATGGATGAGAGAATCGTTTTCATTGAGGGCGGGCGTTCAGACGCTTCCCTTGTTCTACCTGACGGCGCTATGTCTTATATTGCTGTCAAGGTTCAGGTATTATCTAAAAGACAGGGAGCTTGCTGGGAAATGAAACGGGTTGCTATCGTCGGTTACGGTTTCATGAGGCGGACCCATTATGGCGCGTGGCGCAAGACGAGAGGTGCGTGCGCGGTTTCGGCTCGACGTTACAAAGACTGCGAAAGTCAGCGTTGCGTGGGAGCAGCGCGAGATCAAATTGTCAGAAGGTGTGTTCGATGATGATTTCGAGCCTTTCGGTGTGCATGTTTACAGGTTGGTCTCCCGGCAGTCCCGATAGCCGGGTTTGACCGGGGCGTGAAACGGGTATGGCGAGGGACGTGACTATTGAGATGGAAACTCATTGAGAGTTTTTGGTATAACCTTTGGTTAAAGGAAAGGAAGACAGATATGGCAGTAAGAAACGAAACGTCCAGACGTGGTTTTATTAGAGGGGGTTCGGCATTTGCCGCACTCGCCGGCTGCAGGAATAGAATGCACATGACTTTGGATAATCATGTGCGTGAAGGCCAGAAGCGTTGGTACAAAGGCAATCTTCATACGCATACATTTTGGTCGGACGGCAAAGCGTTTCCAGAGGAAGCGGTGGCGTGGTACAAGAGCCGCGGCTACAATTTTCTCGGTTTGAGCGAACATAATATGTTTCAAGACGATCCGGACTGCTGGGTCGCGGTTGTTGGAAATAACGAGGCCAAATTCACTCCAGCTTGGGCCAGGAAGCCGACTCGCCGTTATGTGTTCACCGTGAAACAGAGTTATTTCGATGATTACCTCACTGCGTTCCCGGACGCTGTGACGCGCATCGGGGCCGGCGGGCGGATTGAGGCTAGGCTCCGCACATTCGACGAACTTTCCAGACGATTCAATGTTCCGGGCGAATTTCTTCTTCTGCCTGATGTGGAAGCCACGAGAATTGTGCGGTATTCTGACGGGAGGGTTCATCAGCTTCATATGAATTACGTTAATCTCCCGCAGCTTCTCCCGTCCATTGCGTCCCCTGATTTCAATCGCACAGCAAAGGATGTGCCCATCGGAAAATTCCTTGGATGGCATGCGAAGGAAGTGGCCGAACTTTCCCGTGCCATGGGTAAATCCAGTCTTTTCATCCTAAACCATCCCATCTGGAAATGGTATGATGTAGGGCCGGAGGCATTGGTTGAGAATCCAGATGTTCGCTTTTTCGAGCTTTGCAACAACGGTTCTCCGTTTGCATCGGGTGATAATCTACCTGCGGACGGATTTGATACGGACCGATTTTGGGATGTGGTGAACGCCTTTCGTGTCCGTCGTGGCATGCAGCCGCTCTATGGAATCGGCACCGACGATACGCATAACTACCGCGGAGAACCGGGTGCAATGCTGATGCCTGGAAATGCATGGTCACTTGTGCGGGCCGAATCGCTTGATGCCGTCTCTCTCATAGACGCCATGAACAAAGGCGATTTCGTAACATGCGAGGGTCTTGATTTGGACGACGTATCCTTTGATCAGTCGACCGGCACATTGGAGGTGTCTGCTCCGCCCGGACTGTCCGTGCGCACGGTTCGCTTCATAGTGACGAAGCGCGATTTTTCGGAAAAGCCGATTGGCAAGGTAACGGTTCGGCCGGCGAATCTGAAAGACAGGATGGATTTTCTCCGCGATATTAATATCTATGACGAAAAAATCGGGAAGATCGTCAAGACTGCGAGGTTCCGCCCGGGCGAGCCGGTTCGAGCTTCCTATGTGATGGAGTCCGATGATCTTTATGTGCGCGCACGCGTAGAGGAGAAGGGGTCAACATTCTGTACGGCATCACTTCATCCGCAAGGTGTGCGTGTCGCCTGGACGCAGCCATACGGATGCTAGTTGGCTTTAAATCATTGGGGGAGTAGAAGATTTTCATCAGTGGGTTCTGTCCGTCGCACCAGACGTATGTGTTTGGTGGTTTGTTTTCATCCGCAATAGCCTATATGAAATGGCTTACTTTATAGTATTCTCCATATCCGCAACGTAGTGCGCGAAACTAAATGCACCATTGCTGAGGTAAATGCACCTGTTCTTATGAGATGGCAGTTCTGTCGGTGTTTTATCTCATTTAAAGAGGCGCAGTTATTGGAATTTGG